>DATITT010000152.1:0-4519 GCA_035467435.1 Arthrobacter sp.
GGCGGCAGCAGGCTCATCGGCGGGGGCCGCTGCGGCCGCTGCGGGTTTGCGGTTTGCGAGCGGCTCCTTCACGGTGGCCGGCGGAACGACGCTGAGTTGTCCGGCCACGGCGGGGGCGGCGATGACGGCGCCGGGGGCGTCGCCCTTGACCGCAGGCTTGGCCTTGCCGGTGACGCTCAGGGTGGAAAGGTCGATCTGGCCCTTGCCGGTGGAAGCCACCATGCCCAGCTCGGTGGCCTTGGCGGCCAGGTTCTGCGGGGCGTCAAAGTTCTGCACCTGCTGGGTCAGGTCCTGGTTCTGTTTCGTCAGCGTGGACTGCTCGCTCCGCAGCTGTACCAGCTGGTACTGAGCGGTGGAAACGGAGATGTTGAGGACCAGGACGGCCATCAGGGCCACGGCGAGGAGGCCGAAGCAGAGCACGACGAAGGGGGCCCGGCGCTTCTGCGGGGTTGACCGCACCAGGGAGAGCGGGGTGCGCGCTTTCCGGGACGGTCCGGTGCCGGGAGTGATCCCGGGCAGGGCGCGGGCTGTCGCGCCTGTGGCAACGGGGAAGCTGTTGACAGCGGCAGTGCTCATGCGGCCCTCCGGGCTTTGATGCGTTCCACGGCGCGGAGCCGGGCGGAAGCGGCGCGTGGATTCTCGGTGATTTCGGCGGGGGTGGGCACTTCCGTGCCCTTCGTCAGGGTTTTCAGCTCGGCCTTGTGCTCTTCGAGCTCCACGGGGAAGCCCAGCGGTGCGGAGGACCTGGATCCTGCCTGGAAGAAGCCCTTGACGATTTTGTCTTCCAGCGAGTGGTACGACATGACGACGACGCGGCCGCCGACGGCGGTGGCCTTGATGGCCGCGGGGATGGCGCGTTCCAGGACCTCGAGTTCTTCGTTGACCTCGATCCGGAGTGCCTGGAAGGTGCGCTTCGCAGGATGTCCGCCCGATTTGGCGGCGCCGGCGGGGACAACATCACGGATCTGCTCGACGAGTTCCCCCGTTGTCGTGAAGGGTTTCCCGGCACGGGCGGTGACGATCCGGTTGGCGATGCGGCCGGCGAACTTCTCCTCGCCCCATTTCCGGATGATCCGGACCAGGTCCTCTTCGCTGTAGTTGTTGACGACGTCGGCGGCGGTCTGGCCGCGGCTCGTGTCCATGCGCATGTCCAGCGGGGCGTCGAAGGAGTAGGCGAAGCCGCGTTCCCGCTCGTCCAGCTGGAGCGAGGAGACCCCGAGGTCCATCAGGACACCGTGGACCTCCGCGAAGCCAAGGTCCGCAAGGACGTCAGGGATTTCGTCGTACACGGCGTGCACAAGGTCGATCCGGTCGGCGAAGGGCTGGAGGCGGTTCCCCGCGAGGGCCAGGGCTTCCTCGTCACGGTCGATGCCGATCAGGTGCAGGTCCGGAAAGCGCTGCAGCATGGCCTCAGCGTGACCGCCCATGCCCAGGGTGGCGTCGATGACCACGGGGGTCTCACCGCGGCTGCGCGCCGCCTCGAACCCTGGTGCCAACAAATTGATGCACCGGTCCTTGAGGACCGGTACGTGGCGTTCGGACGTGGGCTTCGACTGGTCAGGGTCCGTCATGCCTGCGTCCTTTCGTTGTCTGGTTGGTTTCCGGAGTGCGGTGCTGGCTGCGCGTGCCGCTTCTTAACCCAGATCCCCATCCGCGCCTATCCCGCGTCTGCCTGGCTCCGGGGAAGTGAGCCAGGAAAACAGCGGGATGGGCGGCTGGAGATCTCGGTCAAGAATCATGCAGTGCTGCCTGGTCCCTGTGGGGATTCAGAGAATCCCCGGTATTGCGTCGTCGGTCTCCGAGAAGGCCGTTTCCTTTTCAGCGAGGTACTCGTTCCATGCCTGGGCATCCCAGATCTCCGCGCGGGTTCCTGCACCAATAACGGCGAGTTCCCGGCCGAGCCCTGCGTACTCCCGGAGCGCCGGCGGAATCGTCACCCGCCCCTGCTTGTCAGGTACCTCGTCGGAGGCTCCGGAGAGGAAGACACGGATGTAGTCACGAGCCTGCTTGCTGGAGATGGGAGCCTCCCGCATTTGCTCGTGAACCCGGCCGAATTCCGCCTCACTGAAGACGTAGATGCAACGTTCCTGGCCCCTTGTGAGAACCAGTCCACCGGCAAGCTCCTCGCGGAACTTCGCCGGAAGGATGATTCGACCCTTTTCGTCCAGACGCGGCGAATGTGTGCCGAGAAACACGGCCCACCGCCTGTCTGTTCATAGGAAGCCGAACGTCCCCCGTGCTGCCACTACCCTCTTACGCCCTCCACCTTACTCCACATCCCTCCACAGTCAACGACATGCCGAACGATTCGGCCTCAAATTGTGGGACCGAGGCTGCCTATCGTCCCCGCAATGGCTGGGATCGGGGCCGGTGGAGCGCGGTGGAGGGAATTTTCCGGGCCGCGGCGATCCGCACTCCGGTCTGGGGCGACGACAGAGCCGCCGAGTACCGGCGGCGCTGCCGCGTCACGGTATTTGGCGCGATGTGCCGCTGGCAGCCCTTATTAACGGCAAAAGACCCGCCGGAGCGGGTCCTTTATGCCACCTGGGTTTCGCTGTGGTGGAAAGTGGAGATCGGGCTGCAGGTTCGGTGAACCAGCCGGAGGTTAGGGTTCCCCGCGGTGCCTCTCGTCCCAGCGTTCCTCGAGATTGCTCATGAACGAACTCCGGGGCTTCCCGGACTTCCGGGCCGTACCCGCGGCTTTGGCCCTGCCGGCCGCCGCGCCACGCATGGTGGCGTAGTAGACCCCGGCCCCCATGACCACAAAGCCCAGGACACCGACGAAGATGTTCTGGATTGTGACGCCAAAGAGCAGGAGCACGACGCCGGCCAGGGTGGCCAGTACGCCGATTACCAGATGGCGGGTTGACCATGAACGTCCCGCGTCCGAG
Organism: Arthrobacter sp.; assembly: GCA_035467435.1. Lineage (GTDB taxonomy): Bacteria > Actinomycetota > Actinomycetes > Actinomycetales > Micrococcaceae > Arthrobacter. The sequence continues at coordinate 2,892 of DATITT010000152.1, forward strand.
CCCATCGAGCTGGCGAACTTCGGGTCGTCCTCATGCAGCTGCTTCTCAAGTTGCTCCAGCAACTTCTGTTCGTGCTCCGAGAGCGGCATCACGACCTCCTTAAGTCGGCCAACGTCCAGGCTGACGCGGCCAGTGTCCCTAAACCCACAACGTGTGGGATACCCGCGTGGTTCCCATTCGCCGCCATTGGTCGAATGGGGTTCTCCACGGCCCCTTTCGGGGTGTTCAGCTGGTCCTGCGCTAGCCCGAACGCTCGATCCAGTCGTTCCAAACTTACGTATAAATAAGGATAGTTTGTTGCGCCCTGTTCTGAAAGATGCCGAACGTCCCCTTGACTACAAGAAGTGCCTGGCTGACAGCCCTGGATCAGCCCGAGTTGCTCCCGGGGTCCAGGAGCCTGGCCGGAAGCACCGATTTTGTGCCAAATTTCCGGGTCACCTGGTCCAGGACCTGCTCCGCGGCGCGCCAGTTGTCGTCCCGGCGGTCGAGGCTGAGTTGCAGGGGCGCCTGTGCGGCCTCTTCGAGCTGTTCAGCCCGGATGCCCACGAGCCGGACCGTCATGGGGCGGTCGCCAACCGACTCCAGAAGCTGGACAGCGACGGCGTAGAGCAGCTGGGCGCTGTCGATCGGGGTGCTGACCGTGCGGCTGCGGGTGATCGTGGAGAAGTCCGCGTAGCGCAGCTTGAGTGCCACGGTACGGGCGTGCATACCGGCGCTGCGGAGCCGCTCCGCCGTCCGGTGCGACAGACGCAGCAATTCCCGGTGCAGCAGTGCCTCGTCGGCAGTGTCCACCGCGAAGGTCTCTTCCGCTCCAATGCTCTTCTCGAGCCGGACGGGGGTCACCGGGCGGGGGTCAATCCCCCACGACAGCCGGTACACGTGTTCACCGGACGCACCGAGTACCTTCCGCAGGGACGGGAGCGGGGACTCCGCGACGTCCGCGACGGTCCGGATGCCCATCCGGGACAGCACCTCAACGGTTTTGGCGCCAACGCCCCAGAGGGCGCTGACCGGAAGGCTGTGCAGGTACGGGACGGTCTCCTCCGGTCCGATGAGCAGCAGCCCGTTCGGCTTGCACCGGGTGGAGGCAATCTTCGCGACGAACTTGCTGGCAGCTATCCCCACGGACGCGGTGATTCCCAGTTCGCTGCGGACCCGGGTACGGATGAGTTCGCCGATCTCGCGGGGCGGTCCCAGCCGGCGGATCGCTCCCCCGACGTCCAGGAAGGCCTCGTCCACGCTGAGCGGCTCCACCAGTTCGGTAATCGACCCGAAGATCCCCATGATCTGGCCGGAGACCTCGTAGTAGAGCTTGTGCCGGGGCTCGATAACGACGGCGGAGGGACACATCCGCATGGCCACCACCATCGGCATGGCGGATTTGACGCCAAATCTCCGGGCTTCGTAGGAGGCGGACAGCACGACCGACCGGTCGGCGGGGTAGCCCACGATGACGGGCTTGCCCACGAGCTCCGGACGGGTGCGCAATTCCACGGAAACAAAGAACGCATCCATGTCCACGTGCAGAATGCTGCTCCGCCGGAGCTCCCGCATTTGCGCTTCGCTGGGCCGCCTGGCTGCGCCCTGGGGAGACTGCTCCCGCTGCTGTTTATCCTGGTCCGGCCCCA
>DATITT010000153.1:0-4209 GCA_035467435.1 Arthrobacter sp.
GGCTACCCGAGCGTCGAGGCCACCATCGCGGCCGGCATCGCCCTCGCGGAAAACGGTGCGGACCTGATCGAAATCGGCATCCCGTACTCCGACCCGGTCATGGACGGCCTGGTCATCCAGGCCGCGACCACGGAGGCTCTCGCCAAGGGCTTCCACGTTCGGCAGGTCTTCGACGTCGTCCGCGGCATCACCAGCAAGACCGACGCCGCCGTGCTGGTCATGACCTACTGGAACCCCGTGGTCCGGATGGGCGTGGACGAATTCTCCCGCCGGCTGGCCGACGCCGGGGGAGCCGGGCTCATCACCCCGGACCGGATTCCGGACGAGGCGTCGGAATGGATGGCAGCCTCGGACAAGTACGGCCTGGACCGGGTGTTCCTGGTGGCGCCGTCCTCCTCACCGGAGCGGATGAAGCGCACCGTTGAGGCCAGCCGCGGCTTCGTCTACGCGGTCTCGATCATGGGCGTCACCGGCGCCCGCACCTCGGTCAGCTCCGCGGCCAAGGATGTTGTATCGGCCGCGCACGCCGCCGGCGCCGAACGCGTCTGCGTCGGGCTGGGCGTGTCCAACGCGGACCAGGTCCGGGAGATCGCCGCCTACGCGGACGGCGTGATCGTGGGAACCGCACTGGTTGTGGCCATCGGCGACGGCGGCGTGGATGCGGTCGCGTCCTTGACGAAAGACCTCAGCACCGGCCTTACCAGGGAAGAAGCTTAAGCAATGCAGTCAGTCCTCCACGCGGCGGCGATGATCCCCGCGAGTATTCCGAGCCCGGACTGGTCCGGTTTCGACATCCCGCTGCCGTGGGGGTCACTGCGCATCCACGCCTACGCCCTGTGCATCCTGCTCGGCATCATGGCCGGCCTCTGGCTCACCTCCGTGCGCTGGGCCAAGCGCGGCGCCCCGGAGGGCAGCGTCTGGGACATCGCCATCTGGGCCATCCCGTTCGGCATCATCGGCGGCCGGCTCTACCACGTGGTGTCCTCACCGGACGCGTACTTCGGCCCCGGCTTCGACGGCACCGGTGACCTGTCCCTGATCCCGCAGCTCCAGCGCGGCGGGCTGGGCATCTGGGGCGCCGTGCTGCTGGGCGCCGTGGGTGCGTGGATCGGCTGCCGCAAGGCCGGCGTCAAGCTGAGCGCGTTCCTCGACGCCGCGGCTCCCGGCCTGCTGCTGGCCCAGGCGATCGGCCGCTGGGGGAACTACTTCAACCAGGAACTCTTCGGCGGCCCCACCACCCTGCCGTGGGGTCTGCAGATCGACGCCGACAACCCGAACTTCCCTCCCGGCATGGCCGCGGACACACTTTTCCACCCCACCTTCCTGTACGAATCGCTCTGGAACCTGGCCGGCGTCGGCATTCTGCTGCTGCTGGACCGCAAGTTCCGGTTCCGCCGCGGCCGCCTGTTCTGCCTCTACGCGGTCTATTACACGCTGGGACGGGTCTGGATCGAAGCGATGCGCATCGACGACGCCGAGCAGGTCAGCCTCTTCGGCATCACCACCCGGCTGAACGTGTGGACCAGCATCTTCGTCCTGCTGGGCGCGCTGGCCATGTTCATCATCCTGGGCCTGCGCAAGCGCACGGAGCCCGACACGGTCTACCTGCCGGGCCGCGAGCCGTCCGGCACGGACCCTGGCACCGACACGAACAACAAGGTGCCAGCCACCGTTCCGGCCGAACGTGGGAATGTCCGCCATTCGGATTCTGATGTCTCAGATAGTGAATCGCGTGATATTCTCCCTGATAACCAAAGCGGTCCAGGCCACGTTTCCGCCCCAGCTGAAGCGTCAAAGGAATCCACCGGCGGCACCAAGCCCGCCACCGGAGTACCGGCGGCCGGAGCACCCGGCCACCAGGCCACCGGAACCGCGCCGGAAGCTGAGGGCACCAAGTAGCTCAGTCAGGCAAACCGGGCCGCGGAGTCACCCCTCGCAGAGCCCGTTTCCACAACGCCGTGGCAGCAGGGAAGGCAGTGGACTGCAGACAGTTGTGGTTCGCGCAAGCCCAGGACTGTGGTCGCGTAACTGTTAGTGCAGGACGCGGCTCTGACCTACAATTCGAGTAAGAAAACACTTTGTTGTGCCCGTCACACCGGCGCACCGATGCGGGCCAACGTTGTCCCTCCCATACGCACGATCAGGAGGAAGGACGTCTTCCATGACCCAAACCCTGCACAGCCCCAGTTGGTCCGACCCAAGCGAGCCAGCGGCCGCCATGTCACCGTTCAAGCGCTTCGCGGCGCTTCCCGAAGCAGCCGGGCTCTACAACCCCGAGCAGGAGAAGGACGCCTGCGGCCTCGCCATCATCGCGACCCTGCGGGGGGAGCCGGGCTACGACATCGTTGACGCCGCCCTGACAGCCCTGCGCAACCTCGAGCACCGCGGTGCCGTGGGGGCCGACGAAGGGACCGGCGACGGCGCCGGACTGCTGATGCAGGTCCCGGACGAATTCTTCCGCGCAGTGACCGACTTCGAACTTCCGGCACCCGGCCAGTTCGCGGTGGGTACGGCGTTCCTCCCGGCCGAGCAGCGCGAATCCGACGCCGCGAAGGCCGGGGTCGAGGGCCTCGCCGCCGATGAGGGCCTCACTGTCCTCGGCTGGCGCGAAGTGCCGATCGTCGCTGACCTCGTCGGGTCGATGGCCCGGGCCTGCATGCCCTACTTCTCCCAGCCGTTCTTCGCCTCCAGCACCGGGGAAGTGCTGGAGCGCAACGAACTCGACTCCCGTGCCTGGCGCATCCGGAAGCGGGCGCAGAACAAGTTCGGCGTCTACTTCCCGTCGCTGTCGTGCCGCACCATCGTCTACAAGGGCATGCTGACCACGGCCCAGCTCGAGCCGTTCTACCCGGACCTGTCGGACAAGCGCTTCAAGACCAAGCTGGCGATCGTCCACTCGCGCTTCTCCACCAACACCTTCCCGTCCTGGCCGCTGGCCCAGCCCTTCCGGACGATCGCCCACAACGGCGAAATCAATACGGTCAAGGGAAACCGCAACTGGATGCGGGCCCGCCAGTCGCAGCTGGCCAACCCGCTGCTGGGGGATGCACCCGAGGAGCTGTACCCGATCTGCACCCCGGGTGCCTCCGACTCGGCCTCCTTCGACGAGGTCGCGGAACTGCTCTGGCTCTCCGGCCGGCCGATCACACACTCGATCATGATGATGATCCCCGAGGCCTGGGAAAACCACGCCACGATGGATCCGGCCCGCCGTGCCTTCTACGAGTACCACTCCATGCTGATGGAACCGTGGGACGGCCCCGCCGCCGTGTCCTTCACCGACGGCAACCTCGTCGGCGCCACCCTGGACCGCAACGGGCTGCGCCCCGGCCGGTTCTGGATCACCGAGGACGGACTGATCATCTTCGCCTCCGAGGTCGGCGTGATCGACGTCGAACCCTCCAAGGTGGTCAAGAAGGGCCGTGTCTCGCCCGGCAAGATGTTCCTCGTGGACACCGACGCCGGCCGGATCATCAGCGACGCCGAGGTCAAGGCCGAGGTGGCGGCCGCCAACCCCTGGGCCGACTGGGTCAAGGACAACCTGATCGACCTGAAGAACCTGCCCGAGCGCGAGCACGTGGTGCACACCGCAGCCTCGGTCAACATCCGCCAGCGCACCTTCGGCTACACCACCGAGGAACTGAAGATCCTGCTCGGCCCGATGGCCCGCACCGGCGCCGAGCCGCTCGGGGCGATGGGCTCGGACACCCCTGTGGCCGTGCTCTCGAAGCGGCCCCGGCTGCTGTTCGACTACTTCGTGCAGTCCTTCGCGCAGGTCACCAACCCGCCGCTGGACGCCATCCGCGAGGAACTCGTCACCTCGTTGACCTGCGCGATCGGGCCCAACGGCAACCTGCTGGACACCAAGCAGGTCCGCCAGCCGCAGGTTGCGCTGCCGTTCCCCGTGATCAACAACGACCAGCTTGCCAAGATCGCGAACATCGAGACCGCCGACGGCGACAAGGTCGCCATGAAGGTCCGCGGCCTCTACCGCCCCGATGGCGGCGAGAACGCGCTGCGCGCCCGGCTGACCGAAATCTGCGAGCAGGTCTCCGGTGCGATCAACCGCGGCGTCCAGTACGTGGTGCTCTCGGACCGTGACTCGAACGCCCAGTGGGCGCCGATCCCGTCCCTGTTGCTGGTCAGCGCCGTGCACCACCACCTGCTGCGCAGCGCCAACCGCACCAAGACTGCCCTGGTGGTCGAGGC
>DATITT010000154.1:0-4688 GCA_035467435.1 Arthrobacter sp.
CTTCGCCAGCCACGGCACGGACTGCGCTGCAGCCTCGTCACCGAGCGCGGCCCGGTGCGACTGCGCCCGCACCACAAACTCACGCATTCCGCTGCGGCTGGCCAGCGCGGCCAGCCGATCCACGAACTGTGAGGCCCGCGGGGAACCCGTGGCGATGGTGACTTCCGCCGCGACATCCAGCAGCCGGGCGGTGTACCAGAGGTACCACGGCTTGGGTTCCAGGCCCCGTTCGATCCATTGCTCGGCGGCCGCCAGGTCGCCGTGTGCCAGGAACAGCCGGGCCTCGGCACCGGCAGCCAGCGCCAGATAGCAGTGGTCGCCGGCGAGCTCGGCCATCACCCAGGACCGGTCGATCAGGTCCGCCGCGGCATCCAGCCGGCCGGCGGCCAGGTAGGTCTCGCCGCGGACACCGGCGGCAAACGGCTCGAACGCGGTCCAGTGTTCTTCAGCAATCCCGTCGAGCGCCCGGTCCAGGGCGGCGGCCGCCAGCTCCAGATCCCCCCGGAGCAGATGCACACGCCCCAGCAGCGCCTCACTGAACGCCTGCTGCCGGCGGTTCCGGACCGCCCGGGCGAGTCTCCTGGACTCCGCGAAGGCAGCCACCGCATCCCCATAGTGTGCAGTGTCCGACGCCAGCATGCCCTGGATCGCGAGGATCCGGGCCTGCTCGGCGGGGATGCCCCGCGCCGCCTGCATCGCCCGGTCCAGCCAGCCGGCCGCCCGGTCCGGGACCCCGCGCTGCACCGACAGGTAGCCCAGCTCACGGAAGGCCGCGGCGGCAGTGCGGGAGACGCCGTCGGGCGCTTCCGCCGACAGCGCACGGTGCAGGAAATCGGCGACCTCGGCGCCGCGGCCGCCGGCCTGGTGGATCAGCGCCCCGGCCAGCGTCACCAGCGACTCGGCCACCAGATGGCGGTCAGCGGTGCGCTGCGCCAGGACGACGGCGAGCCGCAGCTGGTCGAGTCCCCGGTCCACGGCGCCCGCCGACAGGGAGGCGCTGCCGGCGTCGAGGTAGGACCGGACGGTGGACGCGGTGGCGGTGATTCCGGGGTCGGCGGCGGGTGCTGCGTCGGACAGGGCACGCCGGACTTCCGCCGGCAGCGGCAGCCCCAGCTCGCGGTGGTAAAGCTCCGCGCACTTGGTGACCTCCTCCCGGGCCCGCCGGTGCTCGCCCAGGGCAACGAGCGCTTTCACCAGGGCGGCGGTGCAGTCCGCGTGGAAGGGATCCCGGCGCAGCGCCAGGGTGGCCAGCTCGACGGCGCCGGCCGGGTTACCGGAGGCGAGGGCGGCCAGGGACGCCTCATACAGCGCCGACTGGATGCAGTTCTCGAGCCGGTACCGCTGCTCCGCCAGCCAGGAGTCAAAGACGGGGTTGTCCGCAAAGGAGAGTCCTTCCAGCAGCTGGCCGTCGAACCGGCGCGGGTCCAGGCCGTGGCCGTTGGCCGGGCCGACCAGCTCCAGGGCATCGCAGCGCCAGTGCTGCAGAAGCGTCAGCCGCAGCGGGTCGCCGGTGATGGAGACCCCAACCAGGGTCCGGCGCAGCTCGGAGAGGTTCCAGCGCAGGGCACCCAGCGGATCGGCGGCGTCCGGGAACAGCAGGGTGGCGGTCCGGGAGCGGCTGATGCCGTCCGGCTGCAGGGCAAGGTAGGCCAGCACAGCCCAGGCTTTGCGGCCCTTGGGCTGTGCGGGAGTGGTGCCCGGGGACTCGATCCTGGGCGGACCGAGGAGCCGGATCCTCGTCTCGGCCATACGGGTAATTTTACGCCGAGAGGCGCTCCGGCGTCGCGGGGAATTCGGCCGCGGGGGATTCACACGGTTGCTCACACGGCGGCTGCAGACACTGGAGTCATCCAATCCGCTCTCCACCCGAGGAATCAAAAATGGAACTGCTCGTAGTCCTGCTGTTCGGACTCGTGATTGCCGCCGGCACCGCAACGGTCCGCGCCATGCTCAAGGACGGCTACGGACACACCCCCGAGGTGCGGTCCACGGAGTCGTGGTTCGCAGGAAACCTGCCCAGCGAACCCTTCACCTCGTCCCTTGCCTGGTACCGGCCGGGAGCGCGCGTGCAGTAAGCGGTGATCCCCTGTCTTCGACTCCATCGCCTTGGCGGCGAACTTCTGCGGGGCGGTGGGCCAGTGGCCCGCCGCCCCGCACTGTGCCCGTCAATAGATGTGCCCGGCAGTCCGCGACGTGCCAGGCCCTGTGCGCGGAGGTTCAGCCGGTGGCGGCAGGGGGCCTGGCTTCAGCGCGGTCCCAGTGCTCACGCAACACGCGTCCCAGCCGTTCGGGCTCAACCCGGTGCGGGGGATCGAAGTGGTGGCGGTCTTCGAACACTTCGAGCCGGAAGTCGGGGAAGACCGCGGACAGGCGCTTGGCAATGTCACCGAACTGGTCCGGGTTGCTCCGGCCGCCCAGGACAAAGAGGACCGGTGCGCCGAAAGCAGCCAGCCGGCCGCGGTCCAGGTCGTAGCTCCGGAACGTGTGCAGGAAGGCCGCGATGCCGGCCGGGCGCCTGGCCATCCACGGCGGCGGGTCACCAGGCGCGGGCTGCGGCAGGACGACGTCGGGCCTGACCTGCAGCCGCATGAACTCCGGCATGAACTGCCCGGGAGGCAGGGTCTCCAGCCGGTCGAAAGCCTTCCACAGCCCAGCATGAGCCGGGCTCCAGCCCCAGGTTCCCGCCCAGGCCGGCTCCAGCAGGGCCAGGCTCAGCAGGCGCTGCGGGTGCTTTGCGGCGACAGCCAGTGCGGCCGAGCCGCCGCCGGAATACCCGGCGAGATGGAAGGACTCCCAGCCCCGGGCATCGGCCGCGCGCAGGACCCCGTCCATCTCGGTGTCCAGGCTCCAGCCCGGCGGCGGCTCGTCGTCCGCGTAGAGTTCCAGGTCTTTGGCGACGGCCTGCACGTCCGGCCCGAGGGCTTCGAGGAGCGCGCCGTAGGCCGGCTGCGCGGGCAGAACAGAGCCCGGAAGAAAGATGGCCCGAATCGGTCCCATGAAAAAGACGATACGCGCGTCCGGGCATGATTCAAGGGGAGATTCCCGCGGCGGCACTGGGCCGGCAGCCGCCGTCGGGCCTGGCCGCTACGTGCCCTTGGGCATGATGATCCACAGCACGATGTAGGCGAGTTCTCCGACGCCGAACAGGCCGAAGAACACGAATCCGATGCGGACCAGTGTCCTGGGGATGCCGAAGCGGTCGGCGAGGCCTGCGCACACGCCCGCGATGATCTTGCCGTTCCTGGGCCTAACCAAAGATCGTTCCATCCAGCCAAGGTAGCAGTGTCGCCCGGTCAAGAGAACAGCCCCGCCTGGTCTGCATCCGCGCCGGAGCGCCAAGCCCTACTACGGCGTCGGCATGCCGCCGTTGACGTTAAGGGTCTCGCCGATCACGTAGCTGGACTCGGCCGAGGCCAGGAACACGTACGCGGGGGCCAACTCGGCCGGCTGGCCGGCGCGGCCCAGCGGCGTTTCCTTGCCGAACTCCGGCAGGTCCTCGGTGAGCTGGCCGCCGCTGGGCTGCAGCGGCGTCCAGATCGGCCCGGGTGCCACCGCGTTGACGCGGATGCCCTTGGGCGCCAGCTGCTGGGCCAGGCCCTTGGTGAAGTTGTTGATGGCACCCTTGGTGGAGGCATAGTCCACCAGGGTGGCCGAGGGGCTGTACGCCTGGATGGAGGTGGTGTTAATGATGCTCGATCCGGCCGGCAGGTGCGGGATGGCTTCCTTGGTCAGCCAGAACATGGCGTACACGTTTGTCTTGTAGGTGTGGTCGAATTCGACGTCGGTGATGTCGCCGAGCGCCTCCTGCGCCACCTGCTTGCCGGCGTTGTTCACCAGGATGTCCAGGCCGCCCAGCTCCCGCACGGCGGTCTCCACCAGCTCGCGGCACACCGCGGCGTCCTTGAGGTCGCCGGGAACCTTGACCGCCTTGCGGCCGGCCTTCTCGATCAGCCCGGCTATCCGGGCCGCGTCCTCTTCTTCTTCGGGCAGATAAGACATCACGACGTCGGCCCCCTCGCGGGCGAAGGCGATGGCCGTGGCGGCGCCGATGCCGGAATCCGCGCCGGTGATGAGCGCCTTGCGGCCTTCCAGCCGGCCGGTGCCGCGGTAGGTATGTTCGCCCAGGTCCGCCTTCGGCGTCATTTTCGCGTCCAGGCCGGGTTCCGGCTGGCTCTGTTCGGGCGGTTCGATCTGCTCGTACGCCGTAACCGGGTTCTTGAACGTGTACTGGTCAGTCATGATGTACCTCCGGATGGTGGGTCTCAGCGCGGACAGCTCGCACGCCACGCTCATGCTAAGCATGCTTAGTATCTACCCTAGCCAGTGCGGTGGTCCCCGCGCAACGCAGCGCGCAGACCCCGCGGGTCTGGCAGGATAGCCAGCATGGATCCCGCCACCACCGTCCCCGCCTACGACCTCCGCGTCAGCATCCAGGACACCGAACCCCTGATCTGGCGCCGGCACCTGGTGCCGGAAACCATCACCGTCCCGGAACTGCACCGGGTGCTCCAGACGGCCTTCGGCTGGGAGAACCGCCACCTTTATGGCATCCGGTGTGTGGACCGGCTCGGCCAGCCCCGCGTCATCATCGGCCCCGACGACGCGGCGGAGGAGATGGGCGACGAGCCGGCGTCGAGCGTCGTGCTCTTTGAACTCCTGGACGCGCAGCAGGCCGGGCCGGGCACGCT
>DATITT010000155.1:0-2586 GCA_035467435.1 Arthrobacter sp.
CACAACGGCGCGTGCGCGAACTGGCCAGGCCCGCGTTCCAGATCGACGCCGCCACGCCTGTGTACGAGGCACTGGCGCGGATCCGCAGCGCCGGTGAACAGCTCGCGGTGGTAATGGAGGATGGACGCTTCATCGGCGTCAGCACCCTCTCCGACGTCATGTGGCTTGTCCTCCCCGCTTACACACCACCCGAAAAGTAATCCAGTGACAGGACCGGAGGTCAGGCAGCACTGCTCTCCCGGTAGGCTCGAACTTGGAACCACCGAACAGCGCGCCTCGCCCGGCAGGAGAAGCTCATGGCCGGCCTGTCCGTCGTCGAACTCTGGGGATCCGCGACGCGGCTGACCAAACGGCTTTAGGCCCTGGGCATCCATTCCATCCTGGACCTCGCCCCGGGCGGACCCGGTCAGGATCCGGGCCGCTTTTCCGTAGTGCTGATGCGGACCGTCCTGGAACTCCAGGGCACTCCGTGCATCCGCCTGGAGGAGGAACGGATCGGCCGCGACCAGCCTGGTGAGGGCGGCGTATGCCCTGCTCCCCCGGATCGACGACGGCATCAGGTACGTCCGTGCGGGGATCATGGTCACCGATCTGCGCCCCACCGGCCACCAGGCTCCGCTGGCGATCTTCGAGAACCCGCACGAGGAACGCGGCATAGGCTCGCTGCTGGAGGAGGTCAGGCGACGGCACGGGCGCGGCTCCATCGGCCTGGGCCACGCCGGAATCCGGGGCGGGCCGGACTGGAGCATGAAACGCGACATGCTGTCCCCCGGTACACGACCCACTGGGCCGAACTCCCGGTCGTCAAGGCGGGGTGACCGCCAGGGCGGGCCCCTGTAACAGGGCACAGACGGGGCACAGACGGAGGTCAGACGGCGGCGGCCAGCGCCTGTTGCAGGAAGGAATCGAGGACCCGGCCGGCGTTCTCCTGCATGCGCCGGGATTCCTCTGCAGCAGGCTGCGTGCACTTGGGGCCGTGCAGCCGTTCGCCCAGATAGAGCAGGGCCGCCAGGACTTCCGAGAGCTCGGTGTTTCCTTCGGCGCGCTGCCGCAACAATCTCAGGTGGGCAGCCTGCAGGGCCGGTCCCGGGGTGCAGCCCAGGTCGCGGTCGAACAGCCGGCGGCAGCGTTCGTAGGCGGACAGGCCCTCCACCGGCAGTCCCGCCTGCTCGTATCCCGCGACAAGGATGGTCCACGCGCGTTCATTGAGCGGCTCGCACCTGACGGCGGCCTTTGCCAGCGTCACGGCAAGCTCGGTTTTGTCGAGAAATGCTGCGGTCTCTGCCGCGAGTATCTGCGCGGCGACTTTCTCGGCTGCGTGGCGGGCCCGCGCCTCATCTGCCCATTCGGCCCCGAGTTCAAAGCCCAGCAGCGGCTCTGAGGCCAGCTCCAGGGCCCGCATCGCGAGCACATGCGCCTCAGCCGGCGCGGACTGCCGGGCTGCGCGGACCAGCTGGTGAAACTCCGACAGGTCGAGTTTCACCAGCTGTGGATCAAGCACGTAGCCGCCGTTCGCGGTGCGGAGCGGGCCCGATTTGGTGTTGCCTGGCTGGATCGCCCGACGAATGCCGCTGATGTAGCTCTCCAGGGTGGCGACCGCGCCGTCACTTGCCCGGGGTCCCCACAGGAGCTCCACGAGGCGCGTCTTGGACACCGGTGTCCCCAGATTAAGCAAGAGAATTTCCAGAATGTGCCGCGGTTTGCAGCCTCCCATGTCCGCAGCTCTGAGCACTGCGCCATTTCGCCGGACCTCGAATATCCCGAATAGCCGCACCGAAATTGCCGGAATGTAACCACTCACACTATCCACCATAATCTCCGATTTCCCCAGGTATTACTTATTCGCATTTCGGAGAGCCGGAGGGAATTATAGGAACGATGTGCTGAGACTCACTTCCTTCCGGCTTTCTAAGAAAACCGTGGCATGCAAAACGGGGCACAACAAGGAATGAAGCTACCCGATTCATTACCGCAGAGAAAGTCGGGTACACCTCAGAACGCCACCAAGTATCCGCCAAACACAATGCGAGTACTTGCCCCGCGGGGCAAGTATCGGCACTCCCAGGCGGCGGGCCGGCGTCGAGTAGGTGCGTCCGGGCTCCGCGGGGACGGAATGGCCCGTATTAACGAGTCGCCGCAGGCCAGAAGGCCCTGCCATGACGCCGAACGAAGGTTCCGGCGCGCCTTCCCGGAGGCGCCGGCGCCCGCGGCGGGCCGCGACCTTGAACGGATAAACCCGGCCCCAGGCGCATCTCACGGGACATTAGCGTGAATTCCCGGATTCTTTATTTACCGAATATTGTCCGCAGAGCCTGAATGCCGCACCATTCCCACGCGGACCCTGGAATAGGCATTATTGCTCCCGCCTCCGCACTTTCCGGCGTTCGGGCGAAGTCCATAATTCCCGCTCGTTCTCTCCGGAACGGCGGGAACCCGGATTTCCTGGCGCGACGTAACCCCGCGGCGCCAACCGGCACACCTGTTGCCCGGGAAATCAGCGAATTTTTTCAACTCGTGGCGGGAGAGGCCGCTTTTTCGGCGACGCAAGGCATCATCCCGAGCGGCCACTTTCCCACGTCAACCACC
>DATITT010000156.1:0-24567 GCA_035467435.1 Arthrobacter sp.
CACAGGAGACACCGGGACTGACGACACGTCCTCGCGGGGACACTCCAGCACTGTGTAGGGCGCTGTACCCGGCGGACGACAGACACACAGAAACAGACACAAAGAAGCGGCCGGCACCACCGTGCCGGCCGCTTCTTTGCTTCGCCCTGATGCCGCGGCGTCAGCCGTAGATCTGGTTAATCTGCGCCTCGAAGTCACGCACGACGGCGGCCCGCTTGAGCTTGAGCGACGGCGTCAGGTGCCCGGATTCCACGCTGAAGTCGGCGTCCAGCACAACGAAGCTGCGGATGGACTCCGCCCTGGACACGAGGGCGTTCGCCTCGTCCACCGCGCGCTGCAGGGCAACGCGGACCAGGTCGTTGCCACGGGCCTCGGCCGGGCTCATCGCGGGAACCTTGTGCACGGCGCACCAGTTTTCCAGGCCCTCCGGGTCCAGGTTGATCAAGGCGGACACGAACGGCCTGCCGTCCCCGATTACCACGGCCTGCAGGACCAGTTCGTGCTCGCGGATCTTTTCCTCCAGCGGTGCGGGGGCGACGTTCTTGCCGCCGGCGGTGACCAGCAGGTCCTTCTTCCGGCCGGTGATCGTCAGGAAGCCGTCCCCGTCGAGGGACCCGAGGTCGCCGGTGCGGAAAAACCCGTCCACGAACGCTTCCGCGTTGGCCGCGGCGTTGTTGTGGTATCCCTTGAAGACGCCGATGCCCTTGACCAGGATCTCGCCGTCTTCGGCGACCCGGATGGTGGTGCCGGGCACCGGGATGCCGACCGTCCCCACCTTGGTCCGCGTCGGAGTGTTGGCCGTGCACGGGGCCGTGGTTTCGGTGAGGCCGTAGCCTTCGAGAACGGGGATGCCTGCGCCACGGAAGAAGTGCGCGTCATGGGAGCTCAGCGGGCTGGCCCCGGAGACGGTGTAGCCCAGCTGGCCGCCGAAGGCCTGCCGCAGTCTGGGGTACAGCAGCCGGTCGAAGAGGGCGTGCTTGGCACGGGTCACCGCTCCGGGGCCGGGACCGTTGCCCCGGACGGCGGCGTCGAGCGCCCTGGAATAGTCGACGGCGACGGCGGCGGCGGACCCGAACAGGCGTTCCTTCCCGGCGAGGGCCGCCTTGTGGGCGGCGCCGGCGTAGATCTTCTCGAAGATCCGGGGTACCACCAGCAGGAAGGTTGGTTTGAAGCTGGCGAGGTCCTCCAGAAGTTCCTTGGCACTGGCGGTATGACCCAGCGTGGTCCCGGCGCTGAGGCAAATGACCTGAACGGCACGGGCGAGGACGTGGGCCAGCGGAAGGAACATCAGGGTCCGGGTGCGGGGCTGCCTCAGGATCTCGGGCAGGAACAGCACGATGTTTTTGGCGACCAGGGCGAAGTTTCCATGCGTTATTTCGCAGCCCTTGGGCCGGCCGGTGGTACCTGAGGTGTAGACGAGGGATGCAACGTCCGCGAGCCCGGCCGCGGACCGGTGCCGTTCCAGTTCGGCGTCGCCGACTCCGGTGCCCGCTGCGGCCAGGCTGGCGAGGTTCGGGGCGTCGCCGTCGTAGTCCATCCGAACCACCGGGAGGACGGTGCCTCCGAGCGGGCCGGAGCGGTCCAGGACCTGACGGACCAGCCCCGCCTTTGCCTCGTCTTCAACGAAGATGCGCCGGGCGCCCGAGTCAAGCAGGATCCATTCGATCTGGCTGGCGGCGGACGTCTCATAGATGGGAACGGCGACCCCGCCGGCGAACCAGACGGCAAAGTCCACGACGGTCCACTCGTAGCGGGTGCCGGACATGACCGCCACGGTTTCCCCGGGAGTGATGCCGCCGGCGATCAGGCCCTTGGCCAGCGCCCGGACCTGGTCCAGGAACTGCTGCGCGGACACGTCGGCCCAGCCGGCCGGTCCCTTGCGGGAGTACAGCGCATGCACGGGGTCCTTGGCGTACTGCTCCAGCAGCAGGTCCGTCACATTGCTGCCCGGATCGAGCCCGACGAGCAGTCCGGTGCTTGCTTCTCTCACAGCAGTTTCTCCGTTCCGGGTCCGCCGGATGCCGGTGGACGTCCCCTGCAATCCTGCCCTAGATCCAGGACGGCATCCACATCCGGAACCGCCAATCCTGGTAGGTAATAATCTCGGCGGTCCAGACCGGATAGAAGAAGGCCGAGACGACGACGGCGGTGACCACAATAAGCGTCACGAGGTAGAGCCCGGAGCGCCGCCGCCAGGGCGGATCCGTGCGCTGCCCAAGGACGAGGCCCAGGCAGTACACGAGGGCCAGCACCAGGAACGGCTCGAAGGACACGGCGTAGAAAAAGAACATGGTGCGCTCGGGGTACAGGAACCAGGGGAGGTACCCGGCCGCCACGGCCGCGAGGACGGCGCCGGCACGCCAGTCGCGCCGCCCGGCCCACCAGAAGAGCAGCACGCCCAGGGCCACGGCGGCGCCCCACCAGATCAGCGGGTTGCCCACGGACAGGATCGCCGTGGTGCAGCTGGCGGTATCGCACCCCGGGCTTCCCTGCTTGGGGGATTCGTAGAAGAAGGAGGTGGGCCGGCCGAGCACCAGCCAGCTCCAGGCGCTGGCCTCGTACGGGTGCTCCGCGCTCAGCCCCTGGTGGAACTTGTAGGCCTCCAGATGGTAGTGCGCCAGGGACCGGACGGCGTTCGGCAGCCAGCCCCACTCCGCGGAGGGGACCGTCCCGGCCCAGTTCCGGAAGTACGCGTCCGTGGACCGGAACCAGCCGGTCCAGGTGGCGGCGTACACCAGGGCGGCCACCGGGACGATGCTGAGGAAAGCGGGGATCCCGTCCTTGAGGATCCCGCCGCTGATCCAGCCGTGGATTCCAGCGATCCGGCGCGCGCTCAGGTCCCAGAAGACCGTCAGCAGGCCGAAGCCGGCCAGGAAAAACAGGGCGGACCATTTTGTGCCGACCGCCAGGCCCAGGCACACGCCGGCCGCGATCCGCCACCAGCGGATCCCCAGCCAGGGGCCGGACGCGAGCTGGAGCAGGGTGGGGCGTCCGTCCGGGGAGGCCGCGGCTTGCCGGCCGAGCCGCTCGGCAAGCCGGCGGCGGCCGTCGTCGCGGTCCATCAGCAGGGCGCCGAACGCGGCAAGGATCCAGAACATCAGGAAGATATCCAGCAGGGAGGTCCGGGACATCACCAGATGGTGTCCGTCCACCGCCAGCAGCACACCGGCCACGGCCCCGAGGGTCAGGGACCGGAAAAGCTTCTGGGCGATGAGGGCCAGCAGGAAAACGGACAGCGTGCCGGTCAGGGCCGCCGCGAACCGCCAGCCGAAGGGATTGTCCGGGCCGAAGAGCCACATCCCCCCGGCGATCATCCACTTTCCGACCGGCGGGTGGACGACGTACTCCGGGCTGTCCAGCAGCACCCCCGGGTTTCCGGCAATGAAGGCGTCATTGGCCTTGTCCGGCCACGCCCGTTCGTAGCCGCTGACCAGGTACGAGTAGCCGTCCTTGACGTAGTAGGTCTCGTCAAAGACCAGGTTGCGGGGCGTATCCAGCCGGACAAAGCGCAGGACGCCGCCAAGGGCCGCGGTGATGGCCGGAATAAGCCAGAACCACAGCCGGAGCGAGGGCGGATAGTCCCGCCAGCTCCGGATGCTGCCGATCAGGCGGTCCTTGAGCGCGTCCGGGGTGAACGCCTCCGCCGGGCGGCTGACCCAGCGGTGCCCCACCAGAGTGCGTCCGGGGCCGGGGCCGGGGGCTGGGGGCACCGATCCGGTGGAACCGGCTTCGGCGGGCCGCGTGGGGGTCTGCGTCACGATGCCCATGCTACCTTTTGCGGCTGTGGTTCCCGGCCCGGCCGCCTGCCGGCTGCGGGCCCGGGGCGTCGGCCCGCGCAGCGTGCCAGCAGTAGGCTGGTCATGTGGACCCTAAACTCAGCATTTCCCCGAATCTTCCCGGCGACGACCCGGGCCTGGCGGACGACCTCGGGGATGCCGGACGCCCCGGACCCGGCGGTACCCCCGGACCGGAGCCGGAGCCGGCGCCGGTTCCCGAACGTGGCGGACCCGGCCGGATCGTGCTGGCGGCAACCCCGATCGGCAACGTCGGAGACGCCACGTACCGGCTCGTCGAACTGCTGACGACGGCGGACATCGTCGCCGCCGAGGACACCCGGCGGCTGCACCGGCTGGTCCAGAACCTGGGAATCACCGTCGCCGGACGGATCATCAGCTACCACGAGCACAACGAGGCCGCCAAGACCGGCGACCTCCTGGACCAGGTCCGCTCCGGCAAGACCCTCGTGATGGTGACCGACGCCGGTATGCCGTCCGTCTCGGACCCCGGTTTCCGCCTGGTCGAAGGGGCCGTTGCGGCCGGGCTGACCGTTACCGCCGCCCCCGGACCGTCCGCGGTCCTCACCGCGCTCGCGCTCTCCGGCCTGCCCACCGACCGATTCTGCTTCGAGGGGTTCCTGCCCCGCAAGGCCGGGGAACGCGCCTCCCGCCTCGCCGACCTCGACGCCGAGCGGCGCACCATGGTCTTCTTCGAGGCCCCGCACCGGCTGGAGCCGATGCTCCGCGCACTGCGTGAGCGGTTCGGCGCAGACCGCCATGCCGCCGTCTGCCGGGAACTGACGAAGACGTACGAGGAAGTCATCCGGGGCACCCTGCGGGAACTGCTGGAGTGGGCCGAGTCCAACGAGGTGCGGGGCGAGATCGCCGTCGTCGTGGGCGGCGCCCCGGAGCGGGAGCCGGGCACACCGGAAGACCACGTGGCCGACGTCAACGCGCTCATCGCGCAGGGAATCCGGCTCAAGGAAGCCGTCGCGGCCGTCGCGGAGGACGCCAGGGTCAGCAAGCGGGAACTGTATTCCGCGGTGCTCGCAGCCCGTTAGCAGCGCCCCGTCTCCGGGCGGAACCCGGGCTGTGCAGCTGCACAGCGAACCCCGCCCGACGTAGTGCGGACATGCGTAGACAGTCCGGAGAAGACGGCAGTACCGTGACAGTATTCCAGCGCGTTTCCGAGGCACGATTCCAAGGTCTGTGGAACAGCGTTGAACCCGATCCCATCCACCCCGAATCGCTGACGAGGGAGTCAACCGTGACTGCAACTGCCCAGCCCATTGTTACCGCGGAGCGCGAGAGCGCCCTGCTGGCCTCTGTTCCCACCGGTCTGCTGATCGGCGGCCAGTGGCGCCCGGCCGCGTCCGGGAAGACCTTCGAGGTGGAGGACCCCTCGACGGGCAAGGTCCTGCTGAGTCTTGCCGACGCCGGCCCCGAGGACGGGGCGGCCGCCCTCGACGCGGCCGCCGCCGCGCAGGATTCCTGGGCGAAGGTCCCGGCCCGTGAGCGCGGGGAGATCCTGCGCCGGGCGTTCGAGCTCGTGACCGCGCGGGCCGAGGATTTCGCGCTGCTGATGACGCTGGAGATGGGCAAGCCGCTGGCCGAGGCCCGCGGCGAGGTCACCTACGGCGCGGAGTTCCTGCGCTGGTTCTCCGAGGAAGCCGTCCGGGCCTTCGGGCGCTACTCGGTGTCCCCGGACGGGAAGTCCCGGTTGCTGGTGACGAAGAAGCCGGTGGGCCCGTGCCTGCTGATCACGCCGTGGAACTTCCCGCTGGCCATGGCCACCCGCAAGGTCGCCCCCGCCGTCGCCGCAGGCTGCACCATGGTGCTGAAGTCAGCGAACCTGACGCCGCTGACCTCCCAGCTGTTCGCCGCCGTGATGATGGAGGCCGGGCTGCCGGCCGGCGTGCTGAACGTTATCCCCACGTCCACGGCGGGTGCCACCACCGGGCCGCTGATCAAGGACTCCAGGCTCCGGAAGCTCTCCTTTACCGGCTCCACCGAGGTGGGCCGCCGGCTGCTCTCGGACGCCTCCGAAAACGTGCTGCGGACCTCGATGGAACTCGGCGGCAACGCACCGTTCGTGGTCTTTGAAGACGCCGACATCGACGCCGCCGTCGCCGGGGCAATGCTGGCGAAGCTGCGGAACATGGGGGAGGCCTGCACCGCGGCGAACCGGTTCATCGTGCACGAATCCGTCGCCGACGAGTTCGCGGAGAAGTTCGCCGCGAAGATGGCGGACATGACCACGGCCCGCGGCACCGAGGCGGAGTCCAAGGTCGGGCCGCTGATCGATGCTAAGAGCCGCGACAAGGTCCACGAACTGGTCTCCGATGCCGTGTCCGCCGGTGCGGTTGCGGTGATCGGCGGCTCCGCCGTCGACGGTCCGGGCTACTTCTACCAGCCCACCATCCTCAAGGGCGTCACCGAAGGCACCCGGATCCTGTCCGAGGAAATCTTCGGGCCCGTCGCCCCGATCATCACCTTCGACACCGAGGACGAGGCCGTCCGGCTGGCGAACAACACCGAGTACGGCCTGGTCGCCTATGTCTTCACGAAGGACCTCAACCGGGGAATCCGGATGGGCGAACGCCTCGAGACCGGCATGCTGGGCCTGAACGCCGGCGTGGTTTCCAACGCCGCGGCCCCCTTTGGCGGGGTCAAGCAGTCCGGCCTGGGCCGTGAGGGCGGCCTCGAGGGCATCGAGGAATACCTCTACACCCAGTACATCGGCATCGCCGACCCGTACGCCGGCTAGGACCAACCCCGGGCGGGCCGGAGCCGCACCGGAGCCGCACCGGAGCCGCCTCAGCTCCGGTGCACCCGCCGCAGCGCCCTGCGGGCCCTTGACCGGGCCGCGGCGAGGCCGCGCCGGGTGCGCTGCACCGCCCGGCGGGCGGCGCTGAACGGCGCCGTGGCCGCACGCCGCCAGACGGCCAGGATCGACGGCGGCAGCCACTCCGCGCGGAACCGCGCGAACGGCCGGGCATGGGCGCGCAGCGACGTGCGGACCGCCGCGATCAGCGGCCCGGCTGACACCCCGGTGCTGCCGGCGGCACTCCCGGCGCCGGCTGCGGCCCCGGGCGGGACACCGTCGGCCCCGGGCCAGGACGGCGGGCGGCCGTACTGCCGGCGCTCGAAGTCCGCAGTCAAGGACGTCACGGCCTGGTGCCCGTCCGCGTCCACACCCTGTGGTTCCCCGAGGGCGCCTGCGCGGCGCAGCCGTTCGGAGAAGTGCCGTGGTGTCTCACTGGTCTGCGGCGCCACGCCGTAATCCGTGGCGAGGTCGCGCAGTTCCGCCCAGGCCTGCGAAGCTGCCGCGCTGCCGCTGCCGACGCCGGATCCGGCCAGCCGGCGGCGGCGCAGCGCACCACGCGCCAGGTGCGGTGACGCCAGCAGCAGCCCGAGGAACAGCACTGCGCCGGCACCGTAGAGCAGGGGCAGCACCACGCTTGCCGCGTCCGGCTGGGCGGCGGCGCCCGGGAGCGGCGCAACACTGGGCGGCGGCGGGGGGAGCGGGCTGTTGCCCGGAATGAGTCCGTCGTTGGTTTCATTCGTGCTGGCGCCGCTGGGAGCCTGGTCCGCCGTCGCATAGGACGGAACCACACCGCGTGAGGGGGTCGGCTCGAAGGGCACCCAGCCCAAGCCCTGGAAATACAGTTCCGGCCACGCATGGGCGTCCCGGGCATCGACCTCAAACTCCGGCAGGGCACCCTGGCCCCCGATCGAGACCGTCGCGCCGGTGGGCCGGCCCGGGGCGTAGCCGACGGCAATGCGGCTGGGGATTCCTTCCAGCCGCGCCATCACCGCCATGGCCGAGGCGAAATGGATGCAGTAGCCGCTCTTCTGGTTCAGGAAGTCCGCCAGGACGGACAAGCCGTTGCCGTCGTAGCCGCCCTGCACCGGGGACTGCAGCGAGTAGGTGAATTCGGCGGAGCGCAGGTACCGCTGGATTGCCATGGCCCGGGTGTAGGCAGTGGGGCTTCCCTCGGTCACGGCCCGGGCGGTGCTGCGCACGATCTCCGGGACGTTGTCCGGCGGCCGGATGAACTGTTCGGGGACACCCTGCACCGGCCCCGTGGCCTGCGCCAGCAGGGCCGGGGTGAGCTGGGGGGCGGCCGAGAGCACCACGTACTGCTGGTTGCGGGAATTGGTGTCGACCCCCTTGATGCTCAGCGTGGCCGGATCCCAGCTCCAGCGGCCGGTGAGGCCGTTGACGGCCTCCGGGGCGTAGGGCGCCGGCAGATAGGGGCTGGTGAACCGGCCGGTGTCGATCGCGGTGACCACGCGGACTTCGGTGCCGGCGGACTCGAGGCCCGACTCCATCCTCCCCGTGCCCAGCCGGCGGGTGTTATCGCGATCATCCGGAGACCAGTTGTCGCCGTCGAAACTGTCCACGGTGACGGAGCGCAGGTACGGGGTGGTGGCCGCGTTGGTGGCAAAGGTGATCCGGCCGTCACCGGTGGGGCTGCGCAGGTTGTTGCCGAGGCTGATCATCGGGTTGAGCCCCGAGGCCGGGCCGAAGGGGTTCAGCCGCGAGCCCTGCGGGAACGTTCCCTGCTCGAAGCCCGGGATGACGAGCTGGAGCAGCAGGGTGACGGTCAGCGCGACGGCGCCGGTCAGTGCGCCGCGCCGGAACTGGCCCGGGTTGCGTGCGGTGTCCGCCCCGGTCCGGGGGTCGGGCGCGAACCAGTGGCTGCAGCCGAGGATCAGGAGGTAGCCCGCGGTGGCCGCGGCGAAGCCCAGCACGCCGACGCTCTGCGGCTTGATCATGGCGGGAACAATGAGGATGGCGAGGATCCCCAGTCCGCTCGTCGCCGGCAAGGCCAGGGGAAAGGCGAGGGCATCGACCAGGATCACCAGCAGCCCCAGGGCGGCGCAGACCAGCAGGACGATGCCGGCATTGGGGGCCACCGGGGCGCTTTCGGCGAGGACCGTCTCACTGGCCCGGCGCAGGTACCGGCCCAACTGCGTCATGGTGGCGCCGGAGGGAAGGAAGCCCAGGATGCTGTGCGGTCGGAAAAACGTGAAGGTCAGGATCAGCACGAGCGCTGCCAGCGCACCGGCGGTCACGAAGGCGCTGCGCCACCGGAGCGCGCGGAGCCCTGCCATGGTGAAGGCCACGGTGAGGACCGTCGAAAGGACGGGGGAGTACCACGCCCATCCCCGCAGCACACCATTGAGGCTCAGGGCCGCCCCGGCGACGGCGACTGCCACCGCGAGGGCCATCAGCCACGGCTGGGTGCCGGTTTTTCCCCGGGCCTTCGGATCCCCCGGGGAGTCCGCACCGGCGGAGCCCGGGCCGCGGTCCCCGGGGGCCCCGGACAGTCCGGCGTGTGTGCCGGCGCTTCGCTGCGGTGTCAGAGTCATCGCCGGACCCCCGATCCGCGCCGCACATCGTCGCCGGCTGCCAGCGGCGCGGTCACGCCGTCGTCGAAGGCCGCCCACGCCGCGGGCAGCGGCGTCGAGGGCGAGACGGCTACGGCACGCCAGCCGCCGAGCCGGAGGGCTGCCAGCACCTCGTCGGGATCCCCGGCCCGCTCCGTGACCACCAGGGCAAACGCGTTTGCCGCGAAGCCGGCGGCGGGCGACAGCGCCCGGGCCTCGGCCCGCGTGAGGTTTCCCAGGATGGCCAGTACGGGCCCCCGCATCCGGTGGGCGGCCAGCTTGTCCATCAGCCGGTCGTCGAACGGCTGCGGGCCTGCCTCCGCGCCCGAGGGGTGCCGGCGGCCGGACGTCCGGCCGGCGGCGGCCTCCTTCGAGTCCCTGCGGTTGTGGTGGGGCCCGGTGAGCTGTATCGCGGCCAGGCTCTCGGCGACGGACTGCAGCCCGGGCGCCCCGCTGTACTCTTCGGCCTCCGGCTCGGGCGCTGAGGGCGAATGCCGGAAGGCGGGCTCGCCGGCTGCGTCGAGGAAACGCAGCGCGTAGTTGCGCTCGGCCAGATGCGCACCGATGGACATCGCGGCTGTCACGGCCCATTCAAAGGTGTCGCTGGTCAGGAGTTCGTGGCCGTCCGCCACGGGGGCGCCGCGGTGATCGGCGCCGCGGTGCCCGGCTCCGGTGCCGAAGGGGCGGCCGGGCGACGTCGAGCCGGCAGAAAAGGCGCCGCGGGTGAAGGCCGAGAGCCGCTGGTCCAGGATGATGGTGGCCTCCGGGGTGGTGACGGACTCCTCCTGGCGGACCATCAGTTCCCCGTGCCGTGCCGTCGCCGCCCAATGCACGCGGCGCATCGGATCACCGTGACGGTATTCCCGCGTCATGACATCGTCGTCGCTCGGGTTGGCCCGGATACGCGTGGCGGTAACGCCGTCGTGCCCCCTGGCTCCGGCCAGCCCGGTGGCGGGAAGCTCGACGGCGGCGGGAGTCACGGTGAGGACGTCGCCGCCATCGATGGCGTGCCGGTGCAGGGACAGCCCGAACGGGTCACTGAACTCGGCCGTGACCGGCCCGATCAGGAACTGGCCGCGTTTCCCGGAGCGCAAATGGTATTCGTAGCGGCTGGTCCCGCCCACGGCCGAACGCGACGGGAACCGGAACACGGGGGATTCGCCGAACCGGGCGGGCAGGTGCTCGTCCATCAGCGCGTGGCCGGAGCCGGTTCCGGTCCGGGCCACCGCCAGCCGGACCGTCGTCGTCGCCCCTGTTTCGACGCTGGCGGGGCTGAACTCCCGGTAGACGGTGAAGCGGGGCTTGAGCACTCGGGTCCCGGCCAGCGAGAGCAGCGGCAGGACAAACAGCAGGATGGCCAGCGACAGCAGGTCCCGGCGCCCCATGACCTGGGCGGCCAGCAGGAACACCGCTCCCGCGCCCAGCAGGCCCCAGCCGCGGGTGGTGAAGATGTGCCTCGGGAACCGATCAGTCAGCGCCACGCCCGGGCCACCCCTAGCGGCGATTCGGCAGCGCGGCAGCCGGGGCGGCCGCCAGGTCCGGACTGACCGGGATCTTCGCCAGGACGGCACGGATCACACTCTGGGCGGTCTCGCCCGCGCTCGCGGCTTTGCGGTCCAGGATGATCCGGTGGGCCAGGACGGACTCGGCCACACTGACGACGTCGTCCGGCAGCACAAAGTCCCGGCCGTCCAGGGCCGCCGTGGCCTTGGCCGCGCGCAGCAGCTGCAGCATGGACCGGGGGCTCGCGCCGAGCCGGAGCATCCCGCTTTCCCGCGTGGCGCGGCCCAGGGACACGGTGTATTCCTTGATCGACTGGGAGACGTACACCTGGCGCACCGTGGCGATCATGGACGCGACCTCGCCGGCGGTCACGACGGGGGTGACCTTTGCCAGCGGGGACGTGGCCTGATGGGTTTCCAGCATTTCCATCTCGGCCTCCTTGTCCGGGTAGCCCATGGAGATCCGCGCCATGAACCGGTCCCGCTGCGCCTCCGGCAGCGGATAGGTCCCCTCCATTTCGATCGGATTCTGCGTGGCCACGACCATAAACGGCTCGTCCAGCCGGTAGGACGTGCCGTCCACCGTGACCTGGTGTTCCTCCATGCATTCCAGCAGGGCCGATTGGGTCTTGGCCGACGCGCGGTTGATTTCGTCGCCGATGACGATGTTGGCAAACACCGCCCCGGGCCGGAACTCGAAGGACCTCGACGCCTGGTTGTAAATGGACACGCCGGTGACATCGGACGGGAGCAAGTCAGGGGTGAACTGGATGCGGCTCACCGAACAGTCGATGGAGCGGGCCAGGG
Source organism: Arthrobacter sp. (assembly GCA_035467435.1). Lineage (GTDB taxonomy): Bacteria > Actinomycetota > Actinomycetes > Actinomycetales > Micrococcaceae > Arthrobacter. Next base: position 11,483 of record DATITT010000156.1, read on the forward strand.
TCTTCGCGAGCAGGGTCTTGCCGACGCCGGGAACGTCCTCAAGGAGCAGATGGCCCTGGGCCAGGAGCACGGTCAGGGCCAGCTTGGCCGCTTCGGCTTTGCCGTCGATCACGGTGTTGATTGCGGCCAGGATGCGCTCGCTGGCGGAACGGAACGCCTCCGCGTCCATCGCCGCGGGCGGCTGGGCCGTGCGCCGGGTCACCGGGAGCCCGGCCGTGGCGGAACCGTCCCGGCGGCCCTGCCCCTCGGGAAGAGCTTCGTCTAGGGAGATGCGGTGGTAGTCCATCGGTAGCCTTTCAGCCCTGGTGGTTTCCCGGGACGGAACGGCATGGAGCCTGCCGGGCCACTCGTCGGGGTATGCCTGTGTTCCTGACCGTTTATTCCTAGCCGCCTATTCCTGGCCGTTGATTATTCCGTAGCCTTAAAGCCAGTCTTTACAACAGAGTACTAACACAACTGCCGGGCCTGACAGAGAGTTCCGGGGAAATCTCTGCCGGTCTTGCCGCCCGGAGATAGCGCGATCAGGTTAACTCCGGTGCCGGGCCGGTTCATGCGGCCGCGGCACCGCCGATAAGGTTGGAAGATGATCACCCCCCTCACGCCCGTCCCCTTCCGCGCGTCCGGCAGCGATGGCACCGGCAGGCAGGGCTATCCGCCGGCGCCGGAACCGCTTCCGGTGCCGGTCATGGACAACCACACCCACCTGGATTTCCCCAGCGCGGACATAACGGTCAGCATCGCTGACGCCCTGGATGCTGCCGAAGCCGTGGGGGTGCAGGGCGCCGTTCAGGTGGGGTGCGACCTGGAATCGTCCCGGTTCACCGTGCGGGCTGTCGAGCTGGATCCGCGGCTGCTGGGCGCCGTCGCGCTCCACCCCAATGACGCGCCGGCCTACGCTGCCCGCGGCGAACTGGAAGAGGCGTTGGCCGAGATCGAAGCCCTCGCAGCGCACCCGCGGATCCGGGCCATCGGCGAGACCGGCCTGGACTTCTTCCGCACCGAGGGGGAGGGGCTGGCCCATCAGCGATACTCCTTCCGGCGCCACATCGATATTGCCAAACGCCTTGGGCTGACATTGCAGATCCACGACCGGGACGCCCACGACGACGTCGTCCAGGTGCTGCGGGAGGAGGGCGCCCCGGAGCGGGTGGTGTTCCACTGCTTTTCCGGCGGGGAGGAACTGGCCCGGATCTGCAACAGCGCGGGCTGGTACATGTCCTTCGCCGGGACGCTGACCTTCAAGAACGCCGCCAACCTGCGGGCCGCCCTGGCCATCGCGGAGCCGGAGCGGATCCTGGTTGAAACCGACGCCCCGTTCCTCACCCCGCACCCGCACCGGGGCCGCCCCAACGCGAGCTATATGGTCCCCTACACCGTCCGGGCCATGGCCGAATTGACTGGATGGGAGCTCTCGGAAATGTGTTCCCGGATCGCCTCAAATACCCTGCAGGCATACGGATCCTGGGACTGAGGGAAGGAAAATTCCCCCGCGCCGATACATACCCGGTATGCAGAATTTGTTGGCGCTTTATAACGCTCCGGTTACAGTGGACAACTGTTAGCCGGGGTCGGGGAAGGCCTTCGGAAAATTTCACTCCTGCAGGGCGCGCATCGTGGCGAACGAACCATATGCGCGCTCTCGTTTGTGAGTGTGGCAGTGCACACAGCATCCGCTGACACAACGCACCCTTCCGGTGCGGCCTCAGGGCTGTCCGCGGCGGATAAAACTGTGCGCTTTTCCCCGTGCCCGGATGGTCCAAAAGATATGGGCAATCGTGGTCAAGTTCTTTACATCGGATGGCAAGTTCAGCTTCGTCAAGGTCGGCACGCAGCTCGTGGTGCTCGTGGCGCTGGTGCTGGGGCTCGTCGCCTTCGTCGGCAACAACAAGACAGTCACCCTCAACGTCGACGGCAAAGTGAGTTCAGTCCAGACCTTCGGCGGCACTGTCGGCCAGGTCGTGAAGGGCGCCAACCTCGAGCTCCAGCCCTCCGACCGGATCACGCCGGCTGCTGACTCCCACGTCCGGGACGGTTCCGTCATCAACGTCAACCTCGCCAAGGCCGTCAAGGTCAGCCTGGACGGCGCGGAGCGGACCATCAGCACCACCTCGCCCACGGTCGAGGGCCTCGTGACCGAACTCGGCGTCGCCGGTGCCTCCGAGCTGTCCGTTCCGAAGGACGCGCAGCTGGCCGTCTCCGGTTCCTTCGTGTCCATCTCCACACCGAAGACCGTGAGTATCGTCGCTGACGGCAGGGCCGACAAGACCACCACCACCGCAGCCAACGTCGGCCAGCTCCTCGCCGACGCCGGCATCACGCTGGCGGCCAGCGACCGCCTCTCGCAGCCGGACAACGCGCCGGTCGTCAACGACATGGTGATCAAGGTGTCCCGCGTGGACGCCAGCCAGACGGCAGAAGCGACCGAAGCCGTGCCGTTCGAAACCCTCACCACGGAGGACGCCGACCTGGCCAAGGGAGAAAAGAAGGTGACCCAGGCAGGCGTGGCAGGCACCATCAGCAAGAGCTTTAAGCTTGTCCTCGTCGACGGACGCGAAGCCTCCCGCACCCTGGTGTCCCAGTCCGTCAGCGCCCAGCCGGTCACCGAAAAGGTCACCCTTGGCACCAAGGAAAAGCCGAAGCCGGAGCCGAAACCGGAGCCGAAGCCGGCAGCCCAAGCCTCCGGTGCCAACACCGGTGCCGCCTCCGGTGCCGCCACCGGCGCCGCAGCCCCCGCCATGATGAACGAATCCATGTGGGACAAGATCGCCCAGTGCGAGTCCACCGGCAACTGGTCCATCAACAACGGCAACGGCTACTACGGCGGACTGCAGTTCGACATCCGGACCTGGCTCGGAGCCGGCGGCGGCGCGTACGCCCCGAACGCCAGCCTGGCCACGAAAGCCCAGCAGATCGACATCGCCAACCGCGTCTACGCGCAGCGCGGCCTGCAGCCCTGGGGCTGCGGCTGGGCAGCATCACGCTAGAAGAGCCACTCCAGAGCCTCAGCCCCGGCTGACGGTGATGTGACGGGCCACTGAAGATGCAGGTTGTCCGCCGCGGCTGGCCACGGCAGCGGAAGCCCGGCCAGGGCCGGGTCCGATTTTTCGGACCCGGCCTTCGCCATGCCCGGGCTGGCCAGCGGGATAGGATACCTAGGTGACTGAACCGACCCCCTCCGCGCCAGGCAGTGCGCCAATCAGTGCGCCACTCAGTGCGCCAGCCAGCGCGCCCGCACCCCTCATGGGGGCCTCCGACATCCGCAGGCTGGCCGAGGAGATCGGGATCCGTCCCACTAAGACCCTCGGCCAGAACTTCGTCATTGACGGGAACACCATCCGCAGGATTGTCGCCGCCGCGGACATCCAGCCGGACGAGACGGTCCTGGAAGTCGGGCCCGGGCTGGGGTCCCTGACCCTGGGCCTGCTGGACGCCGCCCGCTCGGTGGTCGCCGTCGAGATCGATCCGGTCCTGGCCGGCAAACTTCCTGACACCGTCGCCGAGTGGCGGCCGGACGCCGTCGGAAACTTCCACCTGGTCCTTGCCGACGCCATGCGGGTCACCTAGCTCCCCGTGGAGCCGACAGCGCTCGTGGCGAATCTTCCCTACAACGTCGCCGAGCCGGTGGTGCTGCACCTGCTGCAGCACTTCCCGAGCCTCCGCCACGGCCTGGTCATGGTCCAGGACGAGGTGGCGGACAGGCTTGCCGCCGGGCCCGGGTCCAAGACCTACGGCATTCCCTCGGTGAAGGCGGCCTGGTACAGCAGTATGCGCAAGGCCGGGGTCATCGGCATGAACGTTTTCTGGCCCGCCCCCAAGATCCACTCCGGCCTCGTGTCGTTCACCCGCCGGGAACCGCCCGTCACCACGGCCACCCGCGAACAGGTTTTCGCCGTCATCGATGCCGCCTTCGCCCAGCGCCGCAAGACCCTTCGCGCAGCCCTGGCCGGATGGGCCGGCAGCGCTGCGGAGGCCGAACGGTGCCTGCGGGCCGCCGGCGTCGATCCCACCGCCCGCGGCGAGGTCATCGACATCGCGGCGTTTTCCCGGATCGCAGAAGCCCACGCGCGGCCGGCCCCGTAACCCCGGCGGCGGCCCCGTCACGGTGCCGCCGGTCCGGTGCAGTGCTTGGAGCCTGACCCTGCCATGCCATAGCGTGGAGCCATGAACGCAGTGAGAGGGCGCTTTTCCGCGAGGACTGTCCGGGTCAAGGCTCCCGGCAAGGTTAACGTCTCACTGGATGTCGGGCCCCTCCGCGCCGACGGCTACCACTCCGTGGCGAGCGTCTACCTCGCGGTGTCCCTCTATGAAGAAGTTGCCGCCACCAGCACCGACACCGGGGAAATCACCGTCAGCATGAGCCCGGCGAGCACCCTGGACCTCGACGGCGTTGACATCCCCCTGGATGAGCGCAATCTGGCCTACAAGGCCGCCGCGATCATGGCTGATGTCTCGGAAAACTCCACCGGAGTCCACCTCGAAATCACGAAGCGGGTGCCCGTGGCCGGCGGCATGGGCGGCGGCTCGGCGGACGCAGCAGCGACCCTGCTGGCCTGTGACGCGCTGTGGAACAGCGGGCTGTCGCGCGAGGAGCTCGCCCACCTGGCCTCGGAACTTGGCGCGGACGTGCCCTTCTCCCTGCTCGGCGGCACCGCCGTCGGGCTCGGTCTCGGCGACGAACTCTCGCCGGCCCTCGTCAAGGCCCAGACTGACTGGGTCCTGGTGACCGCGGACTTCGGCCTGCCCACCCCGGAGGTCTACCGGACCCTGGACCGGCTCCGCGCGGCCGAGGAAGCGGTGATAGAGGAGCCCACGGCGGTGGACCCGATGATCCTCCAGGCCCTGCGGGCGGGCGACGCCGATGCCTTGAGCCGTGTGCTGGTCAACGACCTCCAGCGCGCCTCGATCGAGTTGGCGCCCAGCCTCCGGGACACCCTCGGGCTCGGTGAGTCCCTGGGGGCGATCGCCGGCATCGTGTCCGGCTCCGGCCCCACGGTCGCGCTGCTGGCCCACAGCCCGGCGGCCGCCGAAGGACTGGCCGACGACCTCCGGCACCACGGCCTCGAAGCCATGGCGGTGCACGGCCCGGTTCACGGGGCGCGCATCATCTCCGATACGCTCCTTTAATAGGATTGTCGTGATCAGCACGACGTAAGTGGGCTTGGGTCGATCCAGCCTGACCCAAATTGCTCGACATAATTTTCTCTAGGAAAGCAGTTCCCAGTGGCACACCTGCTCGGCGGCGAGAACCTCACGGTCTCGTATGCAACCCGTACCGTTCTTGACGGAATCACCCTCGGGCTCGAAGAGGGCGACCGGATCGGCATGGTCGGCCGCAACGGCGACGGCAAGTCGACGCTGATGCGCCTGCTGGCAATGCGCTCCACCCCGGACACCGGCCGGGTGACCAAGCGCAGCGAGGTCAACATCGGCTACCTGGACCAGAGCGACGTGCTCGACGGCGACCTCACCGTCGGCGCCGCAATCGTCGGTGACCAGGCCGATTATGAATGGGCCCGCAATCCCCAGATCCGCGAAGTGATGGGCGGGCTCGTGTCCGACGTCGACTGGCACGCCAACGTGCATGCCCTCTCCGGCGGGCAGAAGCGGCGGGTGGCGCTGGCCAAGCTGCTGATCGAGGACCACGACGTGATCATGCTCGACGAGCCCACAAACCACCTCGACGTCGAAGGCGTCGCCTGGTTGTCCCGGCACCTGAAGACCCGCTGGCGGCCCAACCAGGGCGCCTTCCTCGTGGTCACCCACGACCGCTGGTTCCTTGATGAAGTCTGCAACAAAACCTGGGAAATCCATGACGGCATCATGGACCCCTTCGACGGCGGCTATGCCGCGTATGTGCTGGCCCGCGCCGAGCGCGACCGTTCCGCTTCCGTGGTGGAAAGCAAGCGCCAGCAGCTCGTCAAGAAGGAGCTCGCCTGGCTGCGGCGCGGCGCCCCGGCCCGCACCGCCAAGCCCAAGTTCCGGATCGAGGCAGCCAACGCCCTGATCGCCGATGTCCCCGAGCCGCGCGACTCGACGGCGCTGAGCAAGATGGCCGCTGCCCGGCTCGGCAAGGACGTCCTTGACCTTGAGAACGTTTCCCTCGACTTCCTCGGCGGCGATCCCGGCCAGAAGCTCTTTGACAACATCACCCTGCGGCTCGCCCCCGGTGAGCGGCTGGGCCTGGTCGGCGTCAACGGGGCCGGCAAGACCACGCTGCTGAAGCTCCTCAACGGCGAGATCGAGCCCAGCTCGGGGAAGGTCAAGCGCGGCAAGACGGTCGTCACCGCCGTGCTGTCCCAGGAGGTCAAGGAGCTCGACGACGTTTCGGACCTGCGCGTGATCGAAGTGATCGAGCGCGAAAAGCGCTCCTTCAATGTGGGCGGCAAGGAATTCACCGCCGGCCAGCTCGTGGAGCAGCTTGGCTTCACGAACGAGAAGCAGTGGACCCCGGTCAGGGACCTCTCCGGTGGCGAACGCCGGCGCCTGCAGCTCCTGCGCCTGCTGGTGGGGGAGCCCAACGTGCTGATGCTCGATGAGCCCACCAACGACCTGGACACCGACACGCTGGCCGCCGTCGAGGACGTGCTGGATGGCTGGCCGGGCACCCTGGTCGTCGTCAGCCACGACCGTTACCTGCTGGAACGCGTCACCGACCACCAGATGGCGCTCCTGGGCGACGGCAAGATCCGTGCCCTGCCGCGCGGCGTGGACCAGTATCTGGAACTGCGCGAAGCGGCTCTGGCCGGTTCCACGATCACCGGTGGCGGCAACCCCGTCATCGCTGCCAGCGGCAGTGCCGCCCCGGCCGCGGCCGGCCCCTCGGAAGGCGAAAAGCGGGACGCCCGCAAGGCCAAGAACCGGATCGACCGCCAGCTGGGCAAGCTCAAGCAGCAGGAAGACAAAATCCACGCCCAGATGACGGCCGCGGCCGCCGATCCCTCCGCCGGCGAACTCGCCGGACTCAACAAGAAGCTCAAGGACCTCGCCGTCGAACGTGAAGCCCTCGAACTCGAATGGCTCGGAGCCCTCGAAGTCCTCGGCGAGTAGCCGCCTGCACCGGGGGCATGCCCAGTGCGTTGCGGCATGGCTGGACATGTCCCTCGGGCTACTCAAATTCCTCAGGACATGTCCCTCTGTGCAGGCGACGGTTGGACATGGTGGTGTTATGTCCAACCTTTGGGGCCAGGGGAGGGCATGTCCCGCGGGGGGCGCAGAACCCGGAGGACATGTCCCGCGGGTGGCCTGAATCCCTCAGGACATGTCCCTCTGTGCAGACGAAGGTTGGACATGGTGGTGTTATGTCCAACCTTGGGGGCCAGGGGAGGACATGTCCCGCGGGGGGCCCAGAACCCGGAGGACATGTCCCGCGGGTGGCCCGGAACCCGGAGGGCATGTCCTGCTGCCGCAAGGCGCGGGCCGGCCGGCCCGCGGGGCCTAGTCGTCGCTGCGGAGTTCGGGTTCTTTTTGGAGGCCGGTGAGGCCGTTCCAGGCCAGGTTGACCAGGTGGGCGGCGACTTCGCGCTTGTCCGGCGTGCGGCTGTCCTGCCACCACTGGCCCGTCATCGCCACCATTCCTACCAGCATCTGCGCGTACATGGCGCCGTCGGCCGAGGTGAAGCCGCGGCGCGCGAACTCGTCGGCCAGGATGTACTCCACGCGGGCCGTGACGTGGGAGAGCAGGGTGGAGAAGGCGCCCTCAGGCTGCGTCGGCGGCGCGTCGCGCATGAGGATGCGGAAGCCTTCGGTGCGGTCCTCGATGTAGCTCAGCAGGGCCAAAGCGGCCCGCTCGACCAGGACGCGCGGCTTCGCTTCCTCGGACAGTGCGTCATTGATGGAGCTCAGCAGGATCCGGAACTCGCATTCAACGACCTGCGTGTACAGGCCCTCCTTCGAGCCGAAGTGCTCGTAAATCACTGGTTTGGAGACGCCTGCGGCGGCGGCGATCTCCTCGATCGTGGTGCCGTCCAGTCCGCGCAGGGCGAAGAGTCCCCGGCCGATGCCGATGAGCTGGCTGCGGCGCTGGGGCCCCGTCATCCGGACCCGGGGTACGTAGCCGGCGGACCGTACGGGCCTGCCGTTGCGGCCCTCCGCCCCTCCGGACACCCCTGCGCTGTTGCTCACAGCTCCATCATGCCCCAGATCATCCACTGGGAGGCGGGCCGCCGGGCCGAGCCACCGACCCCAGCCACGTGGGGGCAATGCAGTGTGGCAGAATTGGTTCTCGTGCCACAGGCTCAGTGCCTGGGCATGGTCCGCCCTGGTGTAATGGCAGCACCCCGGCCTTTGGAGCCGTGGAGTATAGGTTCGAGTCCTATGGGCGGAACAGCTGTGCGTAACGGGGCCGGGAAATGGCACCCGCCGGGCGCGGCCCGGTGAGAGTCCAGTAGGATGAACCCGGTGCCGTGACCCAAGTCTGGCCCCGCCCAAGCCGCGCGGATCCGGCAACCGAGGTGCACCAGCTGGCCTCAGCCGCCGGCCACCCAGTCCACCAAGCAGCGGCATGAGCTAAGCCACTGAGCAAGGAGAGCCCGTACGTGAGCCCCGAGAAGACCGCCCCAGCCGCCGTCATCGTCCTAGCTGCAGGTGCCGGTACCCGGATGAAGTCCCGTAGCCCCAAAATTCTCCACGAGATCGGCGGCCGGTCCCTCGTCGGCCACGCGCTGCATGCGGCCCGCACCATCCGGCCGCAGGAGCTGGCCCTCGTCGTCCGGCATGAACGCGACCTCGTAGCCGCCCACATCGCCGCCGTCGACCCGGCCGCCCTGATCGTCGACCAGGACGAGGTGCCCGGCACCGGCCGCGCCGTCGAAGCCGCCCTCGAGGCCCTCGACGCGCTTCACCCGCAGGGGCAGCTCAGCGGAACGGTCGTCGTCACCTACGGCGACGTCCCCCTCCTCACCGGCGGACTGCTCGCCGAACTCATCGCCAGCCACGAGGCCGGGCACAACGCCGTCACCGTCCTGACCGCCGTCCTGGCGGACGCCACCGGCTACGGCCGCATCCTGCGGGCTGCGGACGGCACGGTCACCGGCATCCGGGAGCATAAGGACGCCACCGACGCCGAACGTGACATCCGGGAGGTCAACTCCGGCATCTACGCTTTCGACGCCGCCGTGCTCCGCGATTCGCTGCTCCACGTCACCACCGACAACGCCCAGGGCGAGAAGTACCTCACCGACGTGCTGGGCCTGGCCCGTGCCGCAGGAGGCCGCGTCGCCGCCGTCGTGACCGAAGACCGCTGGCAGGTCGAGGGCGCCAATGACCGGGTCCAGCTCTCGGCCCTGGGCGCGGAACTCAACCGGCGCACCGTCGAAGCCTGGATGCGCGCCGGTGTCACCGTCGTCGACCCGGCCACCACCTGGATCGACGCCACCGTCACCCTCGACGAGGACGTCCGGCTGCTGCCCAACACCCAGCTCCACGGCACCACCACGGTGGCGCGCAACGCCGTCGTCGGCCCCGACACGACCCTCACCGATGTCGAGGTGGGGGAGGGCGCCAAGGTGATCCGCACACACGGCTCCGGCTCCACGATCGGCGCCAGGGCCAGCGTCGGACCGTTCACCTACCTGCGCCCCGGCACCGTCCTCGGTGAGACCGGCAAGATCGGCGCCTTCTACGAGACCAAGAACGTCACCATCGGCCGCGGCTCCAAACTGTCCCACCTTGGCTACGCCGGCGACGCCGTGATCGGTGAAGACACCAACATCGGCTGCGGAAACATCACCGCAAACTACGACGGCGAGAAGAAGCACCGCACGGTCATCGGTTCCGGCGTCCGCACCGGCTCCAACACCGTCTTCGTGGCTCCCGTCCAGGTTGGTGACGGCGCCTACAGCGGAGCCGGCGCCGTAATCCGCCGCGACGTGCCGCCCGGCGCCCTGGTCCTTTCCCTGGCCCAGCAGCAGAACACCGAAGGCTGGGTCCTGGCGAACCGCCCGGGCTCGGTTTCCGCGTCCCTGGCCGCGGCCGCCGGCGCCACCACAACTTCCTCCAGTACTCCCGCATCAACAGAAGAGGGCTAGCAAAAATGAGCGAAATTACGGCACGCGGCGAGAAGAAGCTGGTGCTCGCCGCTGGGCGCGCGCATCCCGAGCTGGCCAGGGAAATCGCCAAGGAGCTCGGAACCGAGCTGCTGCCCCTGGATGCCTACGACTTCGCCAACGGCGAGATCTACGTCCGTGCCGGGGAGAGCGTCCGCGGCACCGACGCCTTCGTCATCCAGGCGCACCCCGCACCGCTGAACAACTGGCTGATGGAACAGCTCATCATGATCGATTCGCTCAAGCGGGCCTCCGCCAAGCGCATCACCGTGGTCTCGCCGTTCTACCCGTACGCCCGGCAGGACAAGAAGGGCCGCGGCCGCGAGCCCATTTCGGCGCGCCTGATCGCCGATCTCTACAAGACCGCCGGCGCCGACCGGATCATGAGCGTGGACCTGCACACCTCGCAGATCCAGGGCTTCTTCGACGGTCCCGTCGACCACCTTATGGCCATCCCGCTGCTCGCTGACTACATCCGCACCCGCGTCGCGGCAGACAACATCACGGTCGTGTCCCCGGACACCGGCCGCGTCCGCGTTGCCGAGCAGTGGGCCGAGCGCCTCGGCGGCGCGCCCCTGGCCTTCGTGCACAAGAGCCGCGACCTGACCGTCCCGAACCAGGCCATCTCCAAGACGGTCGTCGGCCAGGTCGAGGGCCGGACCTGTGTGCTGATCGATGACATGATCGACACCGGGGGCACCATTTCCGGCGCGGTCCAGGTGCTCAAGAACGCCGGCGCCAAGGACGTCATCATCGCGGCAACGCACGCCGTCTTTTCCGATCCGGCGGCCCAGCGGCTGTCCGAGTCCGGCGCCCGCGAGGTTGTCGTCACGAACACCCTCCCGATTGACGCGGGCAAGCGCTTCCCGCAGCTCACCGTGCTGTCCATCGCGCCACTGATCGCCCGCGCCATCCGCGAAGTGTTCGACGACGGCTCTGTCACCAGCCTGTTTGACGGCAACGCCTGACACCCCGGCTGAGCATGCTCAGCCGTCCGCCTGTGCGGGGCCGTTTTCAGAATTGCGGACCCGCACTGGTAGCCTTGAACCGAAACCTTGGCGAGGGAGAGCGCCGGTATTCCGTATTTACGGCTAACCGGACTGCTGGTCTCCGTTATCGACTGGGTCTGAATCTCCCTTCGGAAGGGCGGCCCGCTGGCTGCCCGGCGTTGAAGGTCGCAAACAGACCTCCGCCCTTGCTGATCACCGCTAGTCCACTAGGAGATACCCATGTCTGAGCAGAAGCTCGCAGCAGAAGTACGCACCGAATTCGGCAAGGGCTTCGCCCGCCGCGCCCGCATGGAGGGCCTGATCCCGGCCGTCATTTACGGCCACGGCGCGGACCCGATTCACATCACCCTGCCGTCCAAGTCCACAACGCTGGCCGTCCGCGTTGCCAACGCGCTGCTGACCCTGGACATCAACGGCGAACGGCACCTCGCCCTGGTCAAGGACATCCAGCGCGACCCGATCAAGCAGATCATCGAGCACCTCGACCTGCTGACCGTCCGCACTGGCGAAAAGGTCACCGTCGACGTTCCCGTGCACGTCACCGGCGAACTGGCGCCCGGCAACGTGTTCAACCAGGAAATGACCACCGTCTCCCTCGAGGCCGAGGCAACCCACCTGCCGACCGCCATCGAGGTCAGCATCGAGGGCCGCAGCGCCGGCGAGCACATCCACGCTTCCGACCTGGTCCTGCCGAAGGGTGCCGCCCTGCTGGCCGACGCCGAGTCCCTCGTCGTGCACATCTCCGAGGCCACCGAGGTCTCCGAGGAAGTAGCATCCGCCGACACCACCGAAGGTTCTTCGGTCTCAGAAGCAGCCGAGTAGTTCCGGCGGTTTTCGGTGGCCGGGTCCCGTTGGGGCCCGGCCGCCGTCGTCTGCACAGCCTGCCCGACCGACCCGGACTGCCCACCAAAGGACTGACCATGACTGACACCTGGCTGATCGTAGGCCTTGGCAATCCGGGACCGGACTACGCCCACAACCGGCACAACGTCGGACAGATGGTCCTCGACGAGCTTGCTTCCCGGATCGGGAGCGGCTTCAAATCCCACAAGTCCCGGGCCCAGGTGCTGGAAGGCCGCCTTGGCATTGGCGGCCCGCGCGTGGTGCTGGCCAAGCCGCTGAGCTACATGAATGTCTCCGGCGGCCCGGTCACGGCGCTGAGCAAGTTTTACGACATCGAGCCCGGCCACGTCATCGCCGTGCACGACGAGATCGACATCCCCTTTAATACGGTGAAGGTAAAGCTCGGCGGCGGCGAAGGGGGCCACAACGGGTTGCGCGATATCTCCAAGGCCCTCGCCACCAAGGACTACCTGCGGGTCCGGGTCGGTGTGGGACGCCCGCCGGGCAGGATGGACACCGCAGACTTTGTGCTGAAGGACTTTTCCGGTTCCGAGAAGAAGGACCTCCCCTTCCTGATCGACACCGCCGCGGACGCCGCGGAGTCTTTGGTCCGGGACGGACTGCTCGCGGCGCAGCAGCAGTTCCACCCGGCGAAGACGCCCTAGCCGGGAAACAGGGGGACGTCGGCGCTGCACCACGTAACGCGCCGCCGCCCACCCCCTGATTTCTTTCCAAGCTTCCGGAAATGCCGATATGATCGGTCTACTCTCATGTCGGGGGATAGGGATACGCTACTTCTAGGCGGACGGTCTCAGGTTTGCTGTCCGCAAAGCGGTACGAAGGAAACAAAATGTCGAGGGATTCGCTGGGCTGGGGGAATGTTTCCACTACATTGGCACCCGCCGAAGAAGGGCCTGCAGACGGTCCATCGGACCGTCACAGGTGGTCAGGTCTCGCGCGCAACGCCGACGCCGACCGGGTTCGCAGCGCCCTGCTCGCGGAGGACCGCATGGGCGTGGTCATCACCGGTGACCGCGGGGTGGGTAAAACCCAGGTAGGGCGCGCCGCGGTCGCAGGATTCGGACCCGACGTCTACACCCTCCAGCTTCGCAGCTCGGGACCGGGCTCGGTCACACCCTACGGCTGCCTGGCCTTCACGCTTGCCCGCCTGCCGCAAAGCTCCCTTGGC
>DATITT010000157.1:0-2555 GCA_035467435.1 Arthrobacter sp.
CGGCGGTACCGCCGCCGGATCCGAGGCCCGGCCGCACCCGAACAGGGTACGGCCGGGCTTCTGCGTTCCCGCAGGTCCCCGGAAATCCTTCAGCAAACTTAGTGAACGCTTGTCATGGCCCGGTGGCGCCGCTAGTTTGGAATCCGCGGCAGCACTCACCGTGGGCTGCCGCCGGACGATTTCCCGGCCGAAGGAGGCAGCCCTGTGGCAAACGTGCAGGCCAGCAAGGAGATCGGTTTCAAAGGCTACCCGGCCAAGAAGAAAAGCGAACTCGTTTCCGCGCTCCGGAATTCCTGATCCCGGTGGCCCCGTGCCGGACGGCCGACCGCTCAGGCCTCCTTCCGCGCGCTCCGCGCGGCGGCCTTCGGGGCGGCGGTTTTCGAGGCGGCCTTGGTTGCGGTCTTGGTAGCGGTCTTAGCCGCCGTCTTGGGCGCGGCCTTTGCCGCGGTCGACTTGGCGGTCCGGGACGCCGTCTTGGGCGCGGACTTGGCCGCGGTCGGCCTGGCGGCAGGCTTGGCGGATTCGTCCGTGGCCGCCGCCCCTCCCCCGCGCTTCTTCTCCAGGCTCCGTTTGAGTGCCGCCATCAGGTCGATCACCTCGCCGTTGCCGGCCTCGGCAGCCGGGACGCCGAACGTCTCCTCGGTGTCCAGGGATTCGCCCTTGTCCAGCTTCGCCTCGATGAGCTGGCGCAGCTGCAGCTGGTAGTCGTCGGTGAACTGGTCCGGTTCAAAGTCCGCCGCCATCGAATCGACGAGCGCCGCGGACATTTCGCGCTCCTGGGCGGAGATGCGGGTCGTTGTTTCGAGCGAGGGGAAGCTGGCCTCCCGCACCTCGTCGGCCCACAACAAACCCTGCAGCACCAGCACGTCACCACGGATCCGAAGGGCTCCCAGCCGGGTTTTATCCCGCAGGGCGAACTGGACGATGGCCACCCGGTCGGTGTCCTCAAGCGCCCGGCGCAGCAGGACGTAGGCCTTGGGCGACTTGGAGTCCGGCTCGAGGTAATAGCTCTTCTCGAACATCATCGGGTCGAGCTGCTCGGCCGGCACGAACTGCACGACGTCGATCTCGTGGCTGTTCTCGGCCGGAATGGACTTGAGCTCCTCGCGGCTGAGGACCACCGTGCGGCCGTCGTCCTCGTAGGCCTTGTCGATGTCCTCGTAGTCCACGATCTTGCTGCAGACCTCGCAGCGGCGCTGGTAGCGGATCCGGCCGCCGTCGGCATTGTGGACCTGGTGCAGGCTGATGTCGTGGTCCTCGGTTGCGCTGTAGACCTTGACGGGCACGTTGACCAGCCCGAACGCAATCGCGCCTTTCCAGATGGCTCTCATGGATCAAGTGAACATCACAGTTGCGTGGAGGTGAAGCCCCTTGGCTGAACGGACACCGGCCAACAGCAGGGAGCGGGTCCGGGTTGGGGGCCGCGAACTGGTGGTCACCAACCTGGACAAGGTGATGTATCCGGAGACGGGCACCACCAAGGCCGATGTGCTGGCCTACTACGCCGCCGTGGCGCCGGTCCTGATCCCGGCCGCAGCGAACCGCCCGGCCACCCGGAAACGCTGGGTGCACGGTGTCGGGACGGCCGAGGCCCCCGGCGAGATGTTCTTCCAGAAGAACCTGGACCATTCGACGCCGGGGTGGGTGCCGCGGGCCTCCATCTCGCACAAGGAACGGACCATCCAGTACCCGCTGGTCAACGACCCGGCCACGCTGGCCTGGCTCGCGCAGATCTCGGCCCTGGAGATCCATGTGCCGCAGTGGCGCGTCGACTCGCACGGGGACGCCCTGCCGCCGGACCGGCTGGTGCTGGACCTGGATCCGGGCGAGGGGGCGGGGCTGGCCGAGTGCGTCGAGGTCGCGAAGCTCGCCCGCACCATCCTGCAGGACGTGGGCCTGGATCCTGTGCCCGTGACCAGCGGCAGCAAGGGCATCCACCTGTACGCCGCCCTCGACGGCACGCAGAGCTCCGAGCAGATCTCCGAATTCGCCCACGAACTGGCACGCTCGCTGGAAGCCGATCACCCGGAACTTGCCGTAAGCGACATGAAGAAGACCCTGCGGACGGGAAAGGTCCTGGTGGACTGGAGCCAGAACAGCGCCGCAAAGACCACCATCGTCCCCTATTCCCTGCGCGGGCGGTTCCGGCCCACCGTGGCGGCGCCCCGGACCTGGCGCGAACTCAGCTCGCCGTCCCTCCACCAGCTCGACTACCAGGAGGTCCTGAAACGGGTGGAGTCCGGCAAGGATCCTTTCGCCGTCATCTCCGGCAGGGGGCAGCCGGGGGCCCGGACGGACGGCCACCCGGGCGCCGCCGGGAAAACCCCCGGCGACGGCGGCGACACCGATCCGCGGCTGGAGAAGTACCGTGCCAAACGGGACGCGGCCTCGACGCCGGAGCCGATTACGGCGGAACGGCACCGCAGGGGCACAGAAAGTGCGGGGACAGGAAACGCGGATTCAGAAAGCGGCACCCTCCGGGAGAAGTTCGTCATCCAGGAACACCACGCCAGCCGGCTGCACTACGACTTCCGGCTGGAGCGCGACGGCGTGCT
>DATITT010000158.1:0-7563 GCA_035467435.1 Arthrobacter sp.
GCACGACGCCGGCCGGCTTGTCCTCCAGGAGGGTTCCCGGTGCCACCTCCACGATGCCCTCCAACTCACGCCGGACCTCGGCGAGCAGTTCCCGGCGGGCTTCATCGAGTTCGAGTTTCGAGGACCCGGGTCCCATCCAGACTTCGGCGCCGTGGCTGCCGATCAGCAGCGTCTTCTCCGGGGGGAACGCGACCGCCCGCAGGCTGTCCAGGGCACGCCCGGAGATGAGCGCCGTCGTCGTCCGCGGCAGTTCGGTGAGCGCAGTGAAGGCCGCTGCCGAGCGGGGGAGGGCGCGGGCATCCCCGGCATGGTCCACGAGGGGTGCCATCGTGCCGTCAAAATCCATGGCGACCAGCAGGTGCTCCGTCACGGCGACGCGGCGCAGTGCCTCGACCAGGTCCGGGGGGAGCGAGAGCGGGGTCTGTTCCGGGGAGGGCTCAGGAGTCATCGCGGATTACCTTCGCCTCGAGCGCGGTCAGGAAGTCGGAGGACCAGAGATCGACGTCGTGGTCCAGGATCTGTTTGCGCATCGAGCGCATGCGGCGCGCGGCCTCCGCAGGCTGCATGTTGACGGCCTTCATGATGGTGTCCTTGAGGCCGTCGATGTCGTGCGGGTTCATCAGCAGGGCCTGCTTGAGCTGGTCCGCGGCGCCGGCGAACTCGCTCAGCACCAGGGCGCCGTCATTGTTGGTCCGGGCCGTGACGTATTCCTTGGCCACGAGGTTCATCCCGTCCCGCAGGGCAGTGACGAGCATGACGTCCGCCGCCAGATAGAGCGCCACCATCTCCTCGACCGGGTAGTTGTGGTGCAGGTAGCGGACCGCGGTGTTCTGCAGGGTGTCGTAGGTGCCGTTGATGTGGCCGACCGTGCCCTCGACTTCTTCGCGCAGCAGGCGGTATTGCTCCACCCGTTCGCGGCTGGGGCTGGCGACCTGGATCAGGGCGGCGTCCTCCACCGACACCTTGCCGTCCGCCAGGAGTTCCTCGTAGGCCTTGAGCCGGTGCCGGATGCCCTTGGTGTAGTCGAGACGGTCGACGCCGAGCAGGACCGTCTTGGGGTTGCCGAGATCCTGGCGGATCTGGCGGGCGCGCTCGATGATTTCGGGATTCCGGGCAAGTTCGCTGATCTGCTGGACGTCGATCGAGATGGGAAACGCCTGGGCGCGGGCGATATGGGTGGTCTTGCCGTCGCTGCCCTTGACGTGGACCTGCTGCTGCTTGACGCTGGCGCCGAGGAAGCGGCGGGCGGAACGCATGAAGTTGCCGGCGTCGCTGCTGCGCTGGAAGCCGACCAGGTCAGCGCCGAGCAGCCCGTCGATGATGGCGCGGCGCCACGGCAGCTGGGCGAAGATCTCCGGCGGCGGGAAGGGGATGTGGTTGAAGAACCCGATCTTCAGGTCCGGACGCGCCTCGCGCAGCATTTTCGGGACGAGCTGGAGCTGGTAGTCCTGCACCCAGACGGTGGCGCCGTGGCGGGCGTGGTGGATGACGGCGTCCGCGAAGCGGCGGTTGACCTTGCGGTAGGAGTCCCACCAGGTCCGGTGGAACTCCGGCGGGGCAATCACGTCATGGTAGAGCGGCCAGAGCGTGGAGTTGGAGAAGCCCTCATAGAAGAACTCGATGTCATGCGTGCTCAGCTGGACGGGAACGAGGTCGATGCCGCCGTGGCTGAAGGGCTGGACTTGCTCATCCGGAGCGCCGTGCCAGCCGACCCAGGCCCCGTCGGTCTTGGTCATCATGGGGGCCAGGGCGGTGACCAGGCCGCCGGGGGAACGGCGCCAGCCGTCCTCGCAGCCGGGCTCGTCCGGGGAGCAGCGGTCGACCGGCAGGCGGTTGGACACCACCATGAAGTCATACTGCGCGTCCGGATCGGTGCCGTGCGCGCCGGTGCCGTGCGCGGCCGCGCCGGTGGACTCTGGATCCGATTCGGCGTGATTGGTTGCCTGCATTAGTGCTCCCTGGGATTCGCTCGTGGCTCTTATCCACCCTAGCCCGGCGGAATCTTCTGTGCTATTCGTCCGTTGGGAGGCGGGGAGGAAGATTGAACGCGCAAGTTCCCAGAATTCTGCCCTAAAATGATGAATTGCCACCCAGTGGATATCACCGGCCGATCGACCCGAGGAACTAATGAGCCCCGCAAACGAACCCCGTCAGTCCAAAACAGAGCGAACTGCCGCGGCCCGCGAGAAAGCCCGTGAAATCCGCGAGGCGCAGGTCAAGAAGGACAAGCGCAACAAGCTGCTCATCGGCTGGGGCATCGTTGCCGCCGTCGTGGCCATCATTGTGGTGGTGGCGCTGGTCGTCACCTCGAACATTCAGAACAACGCCCCGATTGCGGACGAAGGCCCCACCCCGGCCAACGGCAACGTTTACGGCGGCGTCACGCTGCTGGCCAACTCCGAGGTGGCCAAGACCGAACCCGCGACCGTCCGGGTCGCCGACGTTCCCGCGCCGCCGGAAACCTCGCCCGCAGTCGTGACCGCACCGGGTGCCGAGTCTGAGGCAGGCAAGCCGGTCAAGGTGGTCCTCTACATCGACTTCATCTGCCCCGCGTGCAAGAACTTTGAGACCCAGTACAACGAGACGTTGACGAACCTTCGCAACGAAGGCAAGATCAGCGTGGAATACCGTCCGCTCGGGTTCCTGGACAGCCAGTCCAGCACCAACTACTCGTCCCGCGCCGCCAACGCGGCGGCCTGCGTTGTGAACGAATCGCCGGAGAAGTACGCGGACTTCGTCAACGCGCTGTTCGAGAAGCAGCCTGCTGAAGGCGGCGCCGGCATCTCGGATGCGGATCTGAAGAAGATGGCCACCGACGTCGGGGCTCAGAGCATCGAAACGTGCGTGGATGAGAAGACCTTCCGCCCGTGGGTGAAGTACACCACCCAGCAGGCGGCCTCCGTCGGTGTCACCGGCACGCCCACCGCGTTCGTTGACGGCAAGCAGTGGGGCAAAGGCGAGAGCGCCCAGACCCCGTTCGAGGAGTTCCTCCAGGCCGCCATCGACGCCAAGCAGTAGGCGGCAGGACCCAACAGCAAAGTGCAGGCCCGGTTGCGGATTCTTCCGAAGCCGGGCCTGTTTTTATCACCGGCCATCCGTGGGCTAACCTTATCTAGCGCCATGGCGCCAGGCCCCTCATCGTGGCCCGGTACCTGCCGGTGCACAGGAATGCCTCCTTAGCTCAGTTGGCCAGAGCACCGCTCTTGTAAAGCGGGGGTCGTCGGTTCGAATCCGACAGGGGGCCCCGCAGAAGAACCGCGCCGCTACTGGGAACCATCCCGGTGGCGGCGCGGTTTTTGTTTGTCCTTGGAAAGGGCTTCCCTCGCTGCGCTCCGCCCACCTTGCGTCGTCCAGGTCCTGACCTGCTCCCCGGCAGGACTACCGTGGCAAAGGCGCAGCCAATTGTGGACGAACAACAGGACGCCCAGGCCTTCGCCGGGGGTCCTCGGCCAGGGCCCCGGACGCGGCGACCGGGGGACGTTAGGCCCTAGACCCGGGGAATCCGCGCGGCGGAGTCTGGGCGTATGAGTGAAACGAATCCGGAAGAGACGCCAGGCATCAAGTCCACCCAGCTTCAGGAACAGCCGACGGCCGTGCTGCGCGAAAGCGTCCCCATGAAGGGGCTGCGCGAGTTCTTCGGCCGTGCGTACAGCTCGGTGATGAGTGCGGCGGAACAACAGCACGTCCAGCTGGCCGGACCGCCGTTCGCGATGTATCGCGGGATGCCGACCGACGTCGTCGACGTCGAGGCTGGCTTTCCGGTCGCGGCGCCGTTCCCCGGCGGGGGCGACGGCGGTGTGACCGCGGGATCCCTGCCTGCCGGCCGGGCCTTGGAAGCGATGCATGTGGGTCCCTACGAGACTCTCCCCGAAACGTACGGGGCGATCATGGAGAAGATGCAGGCCGAAGGCCTGACGCCGGGCAACGCGATGTGGGAGTACTACCTCAGCGACCCCGCGGCAGAGCCGGACCCGGCGACCTGGAAGACGCTCATCATCTGGCCTGTCGCCTGAGCGCGCAGCCAGAATGCCCGGCGTCCAGGCTATGGGCAGTTATTGGAGCCCGTCGATGAGCCCTGTCCGACCCATTCGCGGGGCCTAGTGACGCAAAGTGTCGGATTCGGCACACTACTCTTCAACAGCGTGCATAATGTCCTATACTGCTTCACTGAGGTGCCTGAAATGGCGCTGAGCAGCAACGAAAGTGAACCCCCAAATGGCTACCGATTACGACGCACCTCGCAAGACGGAAGAAGAGTCTCCCGCTGAATCGGTGGAGGCACTTCAGGCGTCCCGCGGCGGCGGCGCCCAGACTGCTGTCATCGATGTCGATGAGAACGACACGGCTGAAGGCATCGACCTTCCCGGCGCTGATCTTTCCGGCGAAGAACTGACCGTCATGGTTGTTCCCGAGCAGTCCGATGAATTCACCTGCTCCTCCTGCTTCCTGGTCCGGCACCGGTCCCAGGTGGCCAAGGAAAAGAACGGCCTGAAGTACTGCCGCGACTGCGAAGGCTAGGGGACCTTCCACCGCGCACCACCACTTCACAACTTTCCAGCAAGGCACCGCGAAGCGCCGGATTCCGCACAGGACCGGCGCTTCGCCGTTGCCCGGCGGTTCCCCGGCAGCCCGACGACGGCGGCGCAACCGTCCCGTGACCGGAGCGGCGCAGCCTAACGGTTGAACGCAGATCCGGCCTGCCCCTCGATTCGGGCCGGAAACGCTCCTATTCTGGAGCTATCTCATCTCTCGAGGGGGCAGCCTAAATGAACAAGTTCCGGGTGTGGTTGGTAGCTATCCTGATGGCTGTCGGATCGGGGCTCGTGGCGCCCGGTCCCGCTGCGGCGGCTCCCTATTGCGGGCTGGTGTGGGGGTCGCTGGTGAAGGCGGATCCGGCGATGAGCCAGGCGCAGGTGACGAATGTCCGTACGGGGCAGCACTACTGCTTCGACCGGCTGGTCATCGACCTCAACGGGCCCGTCGGCGGCTACACCGTCCGCTACGTTCCCCAGGTCACGCAGGACGGGTCGGGATTGCCTGTCCCGCTGCGGGGCCAGGCGTTCCTCCAGGTCACGGCCAACGCCCCGGCCTATGACGACAACGGCAACGCCACCTACAATCCGGCGGACCGGAACGAACTGAGCAACGTCAGCGGGTACCAGACCTTCCGGCAGGTGGCATGGGCCGGCAGTTTCGAAGGCTATTCAACCCTTGGGCTCGGGGTCCGGGCACGGCTGCCGTTCCGCGTGTTCACCCTGGAAGGACCAGCCGAGGGCTCACGGCTCGTGATCGACGTCGCGCATTTCTGGTGAGGACCGGCCGGTTGGCCGCGTCGTTCAGGGAGCGCCCGCCGTCGTTAGTAAGCTGACTTAGTAAGCTGACCGAGAAATTCCTCCGGGACCGTCGCGGTCCTGTTGCACCTGCGGTAGCGTCGAAGACATCGGACCTAGCGATACCGGGGGCAAAACGGTATCGCAACAATTCAGGAGGACGCATGAAAGCTTCACCCACCCTCACGACGAACATGCAGGCGGTGCTTGTTGACCTGATCGAACTTCACGTTCAGGGCAAGCAGGCGCACTGGAATATCGTCGGAACGAACTTCCGGGACCTCCACCTGCAGTTGGACGAGATTATCGATTCTGCCCGTGAGTTCGCGGATGAGCTGGCGGAGCGCATGCGGGCCCTCCACGCCCTTCCGGACGGCCGCAGCTCCACGGTGTCCAAGTCCACCTCGCTCGCCGAATTTCCCAACGGCCTGATCAACACCAAGGACGCCATTGAGCGGATCGTCGCGGCCCTTGAGGCCGCCGTCGGGACCATGCGCAAAGTCCACGACGAAGTCGACGAAGAGGACCCCACCACGGCGGACCTGCTGCACGCGTTCATTGCCAAGTTCGAGCAGTACGCCTGGCTGGTCAACGCTGAGACGATGCGGGCCAACTCCAGCGTCACCACGGCGGACAGCAAGTAGCGTTCCACGGCAGCTCAAAGCGCCCGGCACCGGTTCCCACCGGCGCCGGGCGCTTCCGCGTTCAAGCGGCGGCGCCATGCCGGCGCGGGAACGCTCCGGGTCCCTGGCTATTCGGCGGTCGGCACCTTCCGGAGAACGACGGCGGCGAGCACTGACGCCCCGGCCATGAGCACGAGTGCGATGGTGGCCGTGATGTGGACGCCTGAATCGAACGCCGCCCGGGCGGCGGTCATCACAGCCTCCGCGAGCGGTCCCTGGAGGGCCTGCGCCAGTTCCACGGCCCCGGCGAGCGTCTCGCCCGCCTGCGCCGATGCCTCAGCCGGTGCCGCGTCCGCGGCGCCGGCCGGAAGCCGGAGATTGCCCTGGTAGGAAGCCGTCAGGATGGAGCCGAGGATGGCGGTGCCCAGCAGGGAGCCGATTTCGTAGCCGGTCTCGGAAATAGCGGCCGCCGCCCCGGACTTCTCGGCCGGGGCAGCACCGAGGATCAGGTCGTTGGAGATGGTCTCCGCGGCGCCGACGCCCAGGCAGAGCACCAGCAGGGCCGCCAGGAGCAGCGCCGGGCCGTTTCCGTGATCGCCGAAGGCCACGAGGAAGTAGCCGGCTGCGCTCAGCAGCAGCCCGCCGGCGACCACAAAACCGGGACGGACTTTCTTCACCAGCGGCACCACCAGCAGCCCGGCCAGGACCGTCGCGATGAGCGCGGGGACCATGGCGACGCCGGATTCGGAGGGGGACAGCCCCTCCAGCAACTGCAGGTGCTGGGCCAGGAACAGGATGAAGCCGTTGAACGAGAACAGTGCCAGCACATTGGCGATGATGGCGGTGCTGAAGACCCGGTTGCTGAAGAGGCTGAGATCCAGCAGGGGAGCGGTGCGGTTCTTGTCCGCGGGGCTTCCCGGTGCGGGGCCGGTGATTGTCGCGGCGTCCTGCGGGAGGCTGTCCGGTGACCGGCGGTCCGCCAGGAGGTGCCGCTGCCGGCGGACAAAAACGTAGCCCATCAGCAGGCCAAAGGCGATGGCGGCCAGCGGTTCGAGTGCCACCCCGTGCGTGGCCAGAATCTTGATGCCGTAGACCACCGGCACCATGACCAGCAGGGACAGGACGATGCTGGGCACGTCCACCCGGCCCGGGTTCGGGTCTCGGGATTCCGGGATCAGGGCCGGACCCAGGACCAGCAGTGGCAGGATGATCGGCACGGCAACCAGCAGTATCGCGCCCCACCAGAAGTGCTCCACCAGCCAGCCGCCGAAGATCGGGCCCAGTGCGGCACCGCCGGAGAATCCGGCGGCCCAGATGGCGACGGCAAGCCGGCGCCGGTTGGGCTCGGGGAAGATGTTGCGGATCAGGGACAGGGTGGAAGGCATCAGCATGGCGCCGAAGAACCCCAGCCCCGCACGCCCGGCAATCAGCCACTCCGCGCTGGGGGCGAAGGCCGTGACCGCCGAGACGGCAGCGAAGCCGGTGCTGCCGATGAAGAGCAGCCGGCGGCGGCCGATCCGGTCACCGAGGCTGCCCATCGACACGAGAAGACCGGCGAGAACCAGGGGATAGGCGTCAACAATCCAGAGCAGCTCCACGCCGGAGGCATC
>DATITT010000159.1:0-8615 GCA_035467435.1 Arthrobacter sp.
CGCTCTGATACCTGTTCATGCAGGACTGCTGTGGGAACGGCATGACATGGCAACTGATCCGGAGCAGATCATGAGCTTGGCCAGTCGGCAGGCGGGGCCGGCCTCGGGGGCGATTTTTGGGAACTGGTGGGCTTTGCTGCCATGGCCTTCCCACCATTACACCGCCGCCGCAGCCATCATTTTTCCCGTCATCGCCCCATCCGGCTTCTGGGTATCCGGCGTCGCTGTCCTCGCTGTTTCGGCGGTGGGAGCTGCCCACGTTGCCCTCAAGCAGATCCCGACGATCTCTGCCTCCCCGGCGTCAACGCATGCTGGGCGAGCAGCGCGGCGACGACCCAGACCGGATCTTTACCGATCGCCTGTGCGATCGCAGCGGTCGTTCGTGGGATAAGAGGGCGTATCAGATGAGGAGTCAGGTCGTAGCCGTAATTCCCTTAGAACAGCGGCCAGGGCACCGCCGACATCTCACCGCTCGGAGCCGGAAACCGCCCTGCCAAGCGCAACCGGGCGCAGCGCGCGGCGAGCGATGCGATTTCTTCGGCGCTGAGCAAGTCCGCCAGGTTTCGGCCCAGCCCACCGTGCAGTCCCTCGCTGACACGATCGATGCCGTCTCGTTCCTCGGCGGTCAGAGCGTCTCCCAGCCATCCCCACAGCACCGTGCGCAGCTTGTCGTCACGGTGAAAGGTGAGCCCATGGTCCACGCCGTGCCGGTGTCCGTCCGTCATGGCAAGAATGTGGTCGCCTTTGCGGTCGGCGTTGTTGATGACCATGTCGAACACCGCCATGCGTCTGAGCGCTGGCGAGTCTTCGTGAACGAGGGCGACCATCCGTCCGTTCTCATCTCGTCCCTCGAGAACGTGTTTCCAGCCCGTCTCCGGCACGTGGTCCGTCGCGACCAGGTTCACGGCGCTTTGGGCGGGGTCTTGCTCCTGCCAGAGCTGCACCATTCCTGCGCCCATCGGACCACCGCGCAGCCAGGTGTGCGGCACGAGGTCCCAGCCGAAGACCTGCGAGACCATGTAGGCGGCCACCTCCCGGTGAGCCAGTGTGCCGTGGGGAAAATCCCACAGCGGACTTTCGCCTGCTATCGGCTTATAGACGACCACCACGTCCCCGATGCTGCCCAGAAATGTAGCGTTTGAAGCCGTCGTGATGCGGCCGGTGAGCGTCAGCTCGGCGGTCACTAGGTCCGGCGCTGGCATCAGACCTCGGGAAGGGTGCAGATGTGCCCGTCGGCGTCTATGGGGTACCCGCAGAGCGAGCACATCGGACGCCCGGCGCCCACGATCTCACGAGTGCGCTTGGCGAATGCGCGGGCGGTGCCGACCGGCATTCGCACCAGCAGCATTTCGGGCTCGTTAGCGCCGTCCTCATCAAGCGATTCGTCGTTGTCATCAGCATCGAGATCGGTGATGGGATAGGCCTCTATTACGATCTGGGCCGTGGTTGGGTCCCAACCTAAGCTCATGGCGCCGGTGCGAAACTGCTCCTGAACGGCCTCGAGCTGGTCATTGTCGACAAGTTCAATGGGAGTACTCGTGGGAACGCTGAAGGGGTTGCCCTCGACGGTGATGAGCTGGTCGAGAATTTCGTCGATCTTCTCCGCGAGCAGAGCCGACTGCTGCTTCTCCAGGGCAATACTCACGATCTGCGTCCCTGCGCGCACCTGCAGGTAGAACGTGCGCGCCCCCGGAAGGCCAATGGTGCCAACGACGACCCGATCAGGCCAGGCAAACTCATGAACACGTGTAGGCATGTCAGTATTTTAGGCACATTAGGTTCATGGCGCCTTTTGCCCTGCACCACCGCCCACCGGCGCATCGCCAGAGTGGATGCCGTTCGACAGCCACGACAGATCACCCGCGTCGGTGTTGGTCGCGTAGACGCTCGGCCGACTAGCGCCGTAGCGCACGATCGATACGGAGGCGGGGCCCACGTTAATACGCTGGAACAGGTCAAGGTGCATGCCGAGCGCGTCGGCGAGGATTGACTTGATGATGTCACCGTGACTCACCGCCACCCACACGGCCCCTGGCCCGTACTCGGCTTCGAAGGCTGCATCGTGGCGTCGAATCGCTGCCACCGACCGGGCCTGCATCGCGGCCATGGATTCACCGCCGGGAAAGACGACGGCGGACGGTTGCGACTGCACAACCGGCCACAAATCCTCGGTCGCGAGCTCACTGAGCGTGCGGCCCTGCCACTGGCCGTAATCGCACTCCGTGAGATCGAGATCAACCGGCGCGTACGGCGTGCCAGCCTGGCGATCGAGGATGAGCCGGGCGGTCTGCTGACAGCGCTCAAGAGGGCTCGACACCACCCCGACTACGGGCACGGCCGCGAGCCGGTCTCCGGTCAGAGCAGCCTGGTCGCGCCCGATCTGGTCCAGGCTGACGCCGACGGCCCGACCGGCCAGCAGTCCAGTGGCATTGGCTGTGGTGCGGCCGTGCCGCACGAGAATAACTGTCGCCATCCACCCAGCTTAACCACCCGCTCGATGAGTCGGCAGTCTGCTAACCCGACATTGATGGCGGCGATTCGGCGGTCGGCTGCGGTGGTCTACATGCCGCCCTCGTGAGCGCCCGGGTCGTGTGCGGTTCGCCGGTAACTGGTGGGGCTGATGCCATAGACCCTGGAGAATGCGGCGCTGAATGTGAAGGCGTTGCTGTAGCCGACCTCTTCGGCGATGACAGCGGTGGTAGCGGTGCTGGAGGCCAGTCTGTCGGCTGCAAGTGCCAGGCGCCAGGTGGTTAGGTAGGCCATTGGGGGCTGCCCGACGGCGGAGTGGAACCGGGCGGCCATGGTTGCCCGGGAAACGTGGGTCCGCCGGGCCAGCTCGGCGACGGTCCACGGCGCCGCCGGGTCCTCGTGCAGGGACGCCAGGGCCCGGGCAACGATTGGGTCGCGCGTGCCTGCTGCCCAGCTGGGCAGCAGATTGTCGGCGCGTTCCACAATGACGCGCACCAGGTGCAGCAGCAGTAGGTCAAGGATCCGGTCCAGGGCGCTCTCCTGCCCCAGCCCGGGGTGGGTGAGTTCGCATTGGAGCATGTTGAGGAGTGCCGGATCGATTTCCTGTTCGTCGAAAAGGGCCAAGGCGGGCAGTGCTGCGGTGGTCAGTTGGCCGGCCGCTGCCGCCGTTTGGTAGGTGCCGATCAACAGGACGGTGTCCCCGCGGGGGCTGTTGCCCCAAGTTCGTATGCCTTGAGACATCGACAGTTCCAGGTGGTCCCCGGCGGGCGTGCGGCAGGACTGTCCGGCGTCGATCACGACTGTCGGTGCCCGGCCCGGCGTGTCCGTGACCATGTACGGAGCCGGGCCACGGACAGTGGCCGCCTGTCCCGGGCTCAGGGAACGGGGGTCGCTTCCTTCGACGGCGATCCAGGCGTCACCGCTCACCGCGATAATCACGGTCAG
The DNA here is from genome assembly GCA_035467435.1 of Arthrobacter sp. Lineage (GTDB taxonomy): Bacteria > Actinomycetota > Actinomycetes > Actinomycetales > Micrococcaceae > Arthrobacter. Next base: position 3,415 of record DATITT010000159.1, read on the forward strand.
TGCAGCCCGGTCGCGGACGTCAATGCAAAAGGGCGGGTCCATGACGACCCGCAGGGTGAAGGCGGCCTGGGCCCGGGGCCCGGTGAGAAACTGTGACAGCGGATCCATGCACCTCAGGCTAGACGCTGACGTATGAATTAGCGATCCTTGCGCATTCCTAGTCCAAGGCGGGCCGGACAGTCTGGTAGCTATGACGATTATTTCCACTCCCGCTCCTGTTCTTGTCACCGGAGGAACCGGCCGTACTGGCGCCCGGCTCGTCCGTCGCCTCCTTGACCGCCACGTAGCGGTGAGGATTGGTACCCGGCACGGGTCGGTTCCCTTTGACTGGGACGACACCGGCACCTGGCCTCGCGCTCTCGACGGAGTCAGGGCAGCGTATCTCTGCTACAGCCCGGATCTGGCCTTTCCCGGGGCGTCGGAGCTGATCGCCCGTTTCGCCGAAGCCGCAGCGGACGCAGGGGTCCAGCGGCTGGTGCTGTTGTCCGGCCGCGGCGAGGCCGGAGCCCGGGCAGCCGAGGAGTCCGTGCAGCGGTCCGGGCTGGAATGGACGGTACTGCGCTGCTCCTGGTTCGCCCAGAACTTCAGTGAGCACTTCCTGCTCGGTCCGGTCCGAAGAGGCCGGCTTCTGCTGCCAGCCAATGGGCGCATAGCCGAGCCTTTCCTGGACCTGGACGACCTCGCAGACCTCACCGCCGATACCTTCACCAGCGACCAACACGTGGGACGGTTGCTGGAACTGACCGGTCCCCGCCTGCTCACCCTCCGGGATGTCGCGGCTGAACTGTCGACCGCCACAGGCCGGCAGATCGCATTCGTGCCCTGCACCGCGGAGGAATTTGCGGCCGATCTGGCCAACGACGGGGTCCCTGCCGAAGAAGCACTGCCCCTGGCCGGGCTCTTCACCGAGATCCTCGACGGGCGGAACGCCTCATTGACCCCCGATCTCGCTCGGGCCTTGAACCGGAACCCCACCGACTTCAGCACCTATGCAACCCGTACCGCAAACACCGGCGTGTGGGCCGCACCGGCCAGTGCGGACCTTCGGTGAACGGGTGGCTGCCCGTGATCGCGGGTATCGGCTCCGCAATGGCAGGGGGTTTCTACCTCGCCTTCTCCAGCGTTGTCATGCCGGCCCTTCACCGGCAGCCGGCGAAGGGTGCCATCGCGACCATGGCCTCCGTCAACGAGAAGGCCTTCAGGCCTCCGTTCATGATCCTGTTCTTCGGCACCGCGGCGGCCTGCGGAGCCGTCCTCGCCGTCCAGGCCACGGTCTCACTGACCCAGTCACCAGTCAGAGTCGCCGGAGCGGCAGCCTATCTGGCAGGGTGGGCCTCAACCATGGTCGTGAACGTTCCTCTGAACAACCGTCTGGCCAAGAGTGGCGGCCAGCCGGACCGGGCGTGGCACAGCTATCAGCAATCCTGGAATCCGGCCAACCACATCCGCGCTGCCCTCTCCATCGCCGGTGCGATCGGACTCCTGATCCCCATCCGCCACCCCTGACCAAAAGAATCAGACGCTCTGGGCGCCCGGCAGATCCCGCTGGTTGGGCCTCGGCCACAGGGCCGCCCTTCCGGGTCGGTCCACCGCGGGTCTGACCATCGGCAGGGGGCCGCTGATTTCAACCGTGACCCGCATCCGGGTCAATCCATCCTGGGGCGAGAGCACGAAAGTCTGGGTCCTCCTACGGATGGTCCATTATCGGCGTTCGGAGATCAGTCGAAGAGGGATGTATTAGGCGCTTCGTGGACCGTCGTTCTGGAACCGACGCCGTCGCCTGGGCAGGCCGGCTGGCATCCCTATGCTCTACTACCCGCTACTGCAGGTGAACAGTGGATGAACCTGATCTGTGGATCGCCCGTCGATCCCCAGCGGCAGCTACGGTGGGCGCGTGCAGTACTTTGAGGCGGAGACTCTGATAAATGCCCGCCCTTCTACGGTGTGGGAGGTCCTCACGGACAAGAGCAACCTGACTGTGTGGGATTCAGGGATCACCGACCTCGTGGGGGACCTGCGGCACGGCGGGAAGATCCGGATCAAAACGGACCGAGGCGGCGACCGCACTCTCAGGCTGCGCGTGGACCTGATACCGGGCGAGACCATGAAATGGACGTTGCGTGGGCCTCTGGGGCCGTGCAAGGGAGTGCGCACGGTGACCCTCACCCCGCAGGGCGCCAAAACGCACCTGAAGGTAACCGTCTCCTTAGGCGGGGCCCTGCATGGGGTCCTTGCCACGATGATGCCCGAGACGGGCCAAGCCCTCTGAGACTACGGCCCGGCTGCCAGGCACCGGGCTGAACTTCCCGACCGGGCCAATTAGGGCAGCCGCAACGGCCGGCCGGGAGACACCGCTGCGCCGGGGGAGACAACGCCCAAGCCGTCCGCAGGTGGACGGGGTATCTCAGGAGTCGTGGCCAGCTCATTTCAACGCGGCCTACATGGAGCCCGCGGTAAGGGCTGCCGGAAAGTTCCTCGAGACCGGCGCAACATCGGTTAGGTGCCGTCATGCCGGGGCGCGGGACGTAGAATTTCGATATGTCTGCGACACGCGTTGTTGAGATCGAACGGAAGTTTGATGTCGAGGAGGAGGCCCTTCTTCCTTCGCCACAGGACCTGCCCGGCGTTGCCCGGGTGGACCGGCCTGTGGAACACCGGCTGGAGGCCGAGTACTTCGACACCGAGGACCTGCGCCTGGCGTCCGCGCGGATCACCCTGCGCCGCAGGACCGGCGGAGAGGACGCCGGATGGCACCTGAAGCTTCCCGTGGGACCGGATGAGCGGACGGAATTCCGCGAACCGCTCGGAGACCAGGCCGGCGGCGTCCCCGACTTCCTCCGCGGGCTGGTCCGTGTGCACACCAGAGACCGTGCCCTGGTTCCGGTGGCCCGGCTGAAGACGGCGCGCGCCGTGTACCGGCTCAGAGACAAGAAGGGAGCCGTTCTCGCGGAGTTCTGTGATGACCGGGTGCAGGCCGAGGTGCTGATCCGGAAACGGGGTACCCTGCGCTGGCGGGAGTGGGAGATTGAACTCGTCGCCGGTTCCCGGGCCCTGCTCGAGTCCGTGCAGGACCGGCTCGCCGGAGCCGGCGTCCGGCCCTCCGCCTACCAGTCCAAACTCGCCCGCGCCCTGAACCTGGATCCTGCCTCCGCGGAGCCGGTGCCGGCGCCGCGGCGTAAGGGACCCGCCGGCGATGTCTTGCTCGCCTACCTCAGGCAGCAGGTGAAGGAACTCAAAGACCAGGATCCCCTCGTGCGGCTGGACGCCCACGATGCGGTCCACAAGATGAGGGTTGCTACCAGGCGCATGCGCTCGGTGCTGGCGACGTACCGGAAACTGCTGGACGACGGCGAAACGGTGACTTTCCTGCGCAACGAACTGAAATGGCTCGCCGGCGTGCTCGGTGAAGCCCGTGATGCGGAGGTTATGCATGCACGCCTGAAGGACATGGTCGCCGAGGAACCCGGGGAGCTGGTCATGGGACCCGTCACCCGTAGGGTCGATCTTGAACTCGGAGGTGCCTACCAGGAAGCCCACGCCAAGGCGCTGGAAGCCTTGGATGGAAAGCGATACTTCCGGCTGCACGACGCCCTCGAGGACATGATCGTTGCCCCGTCCCTCGCTCCGCTGGCATCAAAACCAGCAGTCAAGGTCATCCCCCGGCTGGTCCAACGCGACGTCAAGCGGCTGAACACGGCGGCCCGGGAAGCCAAGCGGCACGCTGCAGGCACCGGAGACCACCCGGCCCTGCACGAGGCCCGGAAAGACGGGAAACGGCTGCGGTATGCAGCCGAAGCCGCCGCCCCCGTCAACCCCAAGCAGGCCGCCCGTCTGGCCGACGCCGCCCACGGCGTCCAGAAAGTCTTGGGGGACCACCAGGACAGCGTCGTTACCCGCGAGCTGCTGCGCCGGCTCGGAGCCGAGGCATTCGTCCTGGGCGAGAACGGGTTCAGCTACGGGCGGCTGCACGCCCTGGAACAATCCGCCGCGCTCGAGGCAGAGACCCGCTTCCACCGCGAATGGAAGAAATTCCCCACCGTTTCGCTGAAGGCCTGACACGTCGACTTGCGAAGGCATGACCGTTTCCCCGCTCTGTACCAGGCAAGGAAGCCATGAGATGGGGGAAATCACCTCGGACCTGAGCGTTTTCGACAACCTCCCCGACAACGTAGACATGCGCATCGAGCGCGGCTGACACCCCGCCTGCCCGCCTGAACCGGCACGACAACCAAACAGCGGCAAAGGACATCCCACTCGTGGGATCACAGCCTTTTGGAAGCATGAAGTTACCGCGAGGGCGGCGGGTGGAAGCGCTCGGCGTAGCAGCGCGGGCATCTCCTCGCATTCCACATAGCGGCACCGAGGCCCTAGTCAACCTTGGCGTTGGGCCCTTCTGCTCGGGCTACGACGGAGCTCGGGTCAGCGCAGAATTTCGACGAGCGCGACCCAGGAAAAGACGACGGCGCCTACGAGTGCCACGATCGTGGCGACGGCCACCACGAGCAGACCCGCGGGAACTGATATGACGAGCAGCACGCCGCCAACAGCGTAAATGACGAGCGGCAACACGAATGACGCGATGTGCTGTGTGCCCCAATTGCGGGGGCGTCCAGGACTTTCGTCCTGTACGATCGCTCGGGCTGCCAGGGCCGCGATGACCCCTCCGATCAGGGTGCACGTAGCACGTCCGACTGTGCGGAACCGTTCTGACACGAAAACGGCCGGCCCCACAGGCTTCACGCCAACTGCAAACGGACTGAAGAACATCGAGGTCCCGAATCAGGGCAGGAGCCACTTCGAAGGCCACAAGAACGTGAGCCTTAAGTAGCTTCTCCGGGACGACCAGGTACGTCAGGCGCTCCACTTCGGCGAGAAGGTTTCATTGGACGACTCCACAGAGTGATTGGTCGCCCGGCCGGTACCCCTACGTGTCGGACCCGTCGGCTACGCGCGCCGGGACACCGGGTGAGCCAGGCGATTGACGTGGGGCTGGCCGGGGTCGAATCCCAGCTGTAGACCTCGATGATGGGCGAGCCCTGCACAGGGCCCGCGTCCCGCAGGCCGGCTGCGGGAGCAGGCAAGGGGGTGGACGTGGAGTCAGGTTGAGGCTGGCTCTCTGTCGACGCGGTAGCGCTTCTCCAGAAACGCGACGAGGGCCCACGCCATGGCTGCCGTCACGATCGTGAACGGGGTGGTGGGGA
>DATITT010000160.1:0-1714 GCA_035467435.1 Arthrobacter sp.
CCGTCCGGCGCCGCAGGAGTGGACCAGCCGGATGGCCTTGAAGCCGATCTTGTGGGCGCGTTCGGCGTCCATCCATGAGAAGGCCAGCCGGAAGAAAGTCGGATATACGCGCATGGCTCTAGTTTTGCGGTTCCGGCGGCCCAGACCAAACCCGCAGGCCACCGGGCGCTAGCATGAAGCCATGGAATGGGTACCCGATATCCTCGGCGACGACTACGAAGCCTGCACCTTCCCCGCGGCCGGGCCCGACGGCGTCGAGCGCACCGCCACGCTGGTCCGGCACGTCCCCGGCGCTGGAGGGAGTGCGGGCGGCGGGAGTGCGGGCGGCGGGCGCCGGCCCCGGGCGGTGCTGTTCCTGCACGGCTGGAGTGACTACTTCTTCAACGAGGAACTCGCCGAATTCTGGACCGGCCAGGGCTTCGCGTTCTTCGCCCTCGACATGCACAACCACGGGCGGAGCCTCCACGCCGGCGCGCACGGCGGCTATGTGGCCGACCTGGACGACTACGACGCCGAGATCACCACGGCGATTGGCATCATCGCCTCGCTGCGCCCGGAGTCCGACGCCCCGCCGACGGTGGCGCTGATGGGGCATTCCACCGGCGGGCTGATCGCTGCGCTGTGGGCCAGCCGGCATCCGGGGATGGTCTCGCAGCTGGTCCTCGACAGCCCGTGGCTGGAAGTGCACGGCAGTCCGGCCCTGCGCCGCGCAGCGCGGACGATGGTGGAACCGCTCGCGCGGTTCCGGCCCGAAGCCGTCATCCGGCTCCCCGAAAGGGGCTTTTACTGGCGCAGCATCAGCAGCGCCGCGGAGGGCGAATGGACCCTCGATGACAACTACCGCCCGCCCCGGGCGTTCCCCGTCCGTGCCGGCTGGCTGAGCGCGGTCCTCACCGGGCAGTCGCGGGTGGCGCGGGGATTGAACATCGACGTCCCGATCCTGGTGCTGATCTCCGGAGCCAGCGCCAACGGGATGTTCTGGAAGGAATCCATGCGGCGCACCGACGTGGTTCTGGACGTCAACACCATTGCCCTGCGTGCGCTCAGCCTGGGCCGCACCGTCACACTGGAACGGATCGACGGCGCCCTGCATGATGTGTTCCTGTCCGCCCCGGGCGTCCGCGCCGATGCCTACGCCCGGCTGGCCCGCTGGCTCCGCGCCTACGTGCTGGACGACGGCGGCTCCGCGTGAGCGTTTCTGCGGCTCCGCCGCAGTGGCGGGACGATGTGCTGGGCGGCCGCTTTGCGAGCCTGGAACTGCCTTTGGCCGCGGACGACGAGGGACCCGTCGTCGCAACCCTGGTGCGGCATACCGGCGCGGGTGGAGTCGCGGCCGGGGTGACGGCAGCGGGCCAGGCCGTCCTGAGCCCAGCCGTCCACGACACGCAGGTACCGGCGAGGGTGGTCCTCTACCTGCACGGCTGGTCGGACTACTTCCTGCAGTCCGAACTCGCCGATCACCTCGTTGCCAGCGGCTTCCACTTCTACGCCCTGGACCTGCGGAAGTTCGGGCGCAGCCTCCGGGACTGGCAGACCCCCGGCTACACCACCGACCTGGCCGTCTACGACGAGGACATCGCGGCGGCGCTGGCGGCGATCGGTGGCGACATCGCCGGCCGCACCGGCAGCTCAGTAGCCCCGACGGTGCACCTGCTCGCGCATTCCCTCGGCGGCCTCGTGGCAGCGCTGTGGGCGGACCGGAACCCGGGGAAGC
>DATITT010000161.1:0-9895 GCA_035467435.1 Arthrobacter sp.
ACGCCGCCACGACCGGCGGATGGAACTTCCTGTTGGGTTCGAACAACACAGGAACTCCAAAGCCCATCCGCGCAACCTCAGCGTTGACGAGTTTCCCGCTGGAGTCGAAGACTCCCGCCAAGGTACGGCCGTATTTGTCCAGCGGTTCCTTGTCCATTTCGAGCTTGACCTTTGAGCCGACAGGCAGGAGCTGTTCGAGAGCTTCCGTGGCCTCAGGACCCATGCACTCGACGGGCGCTTTGGGATCCTTGGTCTCTGGTGTGTCCACGTTGAGCAACCGGACGGTCTTCTGTTCGCCGTTGATGGAGGCTTCGAACGTATCTCCGTCAATGACACGGACTACGACGGCCTGGTCGCCAGCGGAGTCCGATACTTGCCCGGCGGCTTCCTTTTCATCGCTGACCGATCCCGCGTTGCAGCCGGTGAGCGCCATTATGGCGGCAATTGCTATTCCGACGGCCTTGGTGCGGGCAGCGGTGCCCGACGCTTCTGACAGCAAAATGTATTCCCCCAGGAATGAGTTATCGGAGCTTTCGTGATCCCCACGATAGTCTGGCTTCGCACTGATCTTCAGCGTGCGTCAGCCGTTTCCGGGGGGAACCGAATTACATGAGCCTGTCCGATCTGTCCGGAGCAGCGCCGGACCCGGCCCGCGGCAGCCTCACCGAGGGAAGCTCCTCGGCGCCGGCACTCGCCGAACCAGAACGGGCAGTCCGCCCCGTCTGGGTCACCGGGGTCGTCCTCGTCAACGTGGGCATCAACGCCGCCTTCTTCGGCCCGCTCCAGGTGCTCCTCGGCCAGCAGGCCGCCGCCCTCAGCGAAGCTGACAAGGAGGCCATCCTTGCCCTCGTGACCGGAGCCGGGGCGGCGGTTTCACTCGTGGCCAACCCCTTGTTCGGTGCGTTCAGCGACCGCACCACCTCACGCCTGGGCCGCCGGGTGCCCTGGGTCCTTTTCGGGGCGATCCTCGGCGCCGCGGCCCTGATCGCGCTCGCCGGGGCGCCGAACGTTGCCATCATGGCCCTGCTCTGGTGCCTCGTGCAGGCCGGCTGCAACGGGGCCTATGCCGCCGTCACCGCGGCCATCCCGGACCGCGTGCCCGTGGTCCAGCGCGGCACTGTGGGGGGCCTGGCCGCCATGGGCCAGACGGTCGGCATCCTCATCGGCGCGGTGATCGCCGCAGCGGTCACCGGGAACTTCGCCGTCGGCTACCTGGTCTGTGCCGTGGCGCTGCTCGCCGGCGTCGTGCTGTATTTCTTCAAGAACGACGACGTCCCGCTCCCCGCGGGGGCACGCCCGCCGTTCAGCCTGGCCGGCTTCGCCAAGGGCTTCTGGATTTCCCCGGTGCTCTACCCGGACTTCGCCTGGGCCTGGCTGACCCGGCTCCTGGTGAACACCGGCAACCACATGGTCACCCTCTACCTGCTCTTCTTCCTCAAGGACGCCGTCCATCTTCAGGAGACGCAGGGCATCGCACCGGAGTTCGGAGTCCTGATCCTGACCGGCCTCTACGCGGCGATGGTGATGGTGACCAGTGTGCTTGGCGGCCGGCTGAGCGACCGGATGGGAAAGCGGAAGCCGCTTGTGATCATCTCCTCGGTCATCATCGCGGCGGCCTCACTGATCCTGGCGTTCGCGCCGAACTGGACCGGGGCGCTGCTGGGCGCCTCGGTGCTGGGAATCGGCTTCGGCTGCTACCTGGCGGTGGATTTCGCCCTTATCACCCAGGTGCTCCCGACGTCACTGAGCCGCGGAAAGGACCTGGGTGTCCTCAACGTGGCCAATTCGCTGCCCCAGGTGCTCGCTCCGCTCATCGCTTTCCCCTTCGTGACCCTGTGGGGAGGCTACGTTTCGCTGTACGTGGCGGCTGCCGTGATCGGGCTGCTGGGGGCTGTCTTTGTGGTCAAAATCAAGGGCGTCGACTAGGCCCGGACCCGCCGCGGGGCCACCGCAGCCGCCGCCAGGGGCGAGGTGCCCGCCCACGCCCTCGTCGACGTCGTGATCGAGATTTTTCCGCACGCTGACCGTCACTGGACTGGTCCACCCCGTCCGCTGCCGGAGACTCTCCCCCGTCGAAGCCATGGAAGGCCTCAAAAAATCGCGCGTCCTGCTGACATGCAGCCACCGGACGACGTAACTGGTCTAGACCAATCTGATCTTTTACTCGGCGGTAGCGGCACTTTTTCGTGACCCGGGCCCCCAATTTGGCTGGATAAACGTTTCACCTAGCGCCGGAGTAAGTCGTGGGACACGTGATCGCCGGCCCGTTTTGTTTACCATTGCAGAACCGGAGCGGCCCATGCCGCCTGCAGTACCCGGAGCTTCGCCGCAGACCCACCAACCCTGGGTCGCTGCCGACGTTCCCCAGACCATCTTGAGCATCCCTGTGCTTGAGCTTCCATGTGCCGTGCGCCCACGGTGAGCCCCAGGAGACAACGAAGTGTCCACTGAAACGATTAACCCCACCGACGCCACGTCCCCCGACGAGCCCGTAGCAGCGCTCAGCGACGAGGAAATTTTCGCATCCCACCAGGGCGGCAAGCTTTCCATTGCCAGCACCGTGCCGCTCGCCAGCAAGCGCGACCTGTCCATCGCCTACACTCCCGGCGTCGCCCAGGTCAGCCGCGCCATCGCGGCCAACCCTGAACTCGCCAAGACCCTCACCTGGGCCCAGCGCCTCGTTGTCGTCGTCAGCGACGGCACGGCGGTCCTCGGCCTTGGCGACATCGGCGCCAGTGCCTCGCTGCCGGTGATGGAGGGCAAGTCGGCCTTGTTCAAGGCCTTCGGCGAGCTCGACTCCATCCCGCTGGTGCTCAACACCACCAACGTCGACGAGATTGTGGAAACGCTCGTCCGGCTGCGCCCGAGCTTCGGCGCCGTCAACCTTGAGGACGTCTCTGCGCCGCGCTGCTTCGAACTCGAGGATAAGCTCATCGAGGCCCTCGATTGCCCCGTCATGCACGATGACCAGCACGGCACCGCCGTTGTGGTCCTCGCGGCACTGACCGGCGCGGCCAAGGTGACCGGACGCGGACTCGAGAAGCTGCGCGTTGTCGTTTCGGGCGCCGGTGCCGCCGGGATCGCCGTCGCACAGATGCTGCTCACCGCCGGGATCAGCGATGTTGTGCTGCTGGACTCCCGCGGCGTCATCAACACCGAGCGTGCTGACATCGCAGCCGATCCCGCCAGCAAGAAGGCCCAGCTGGCCAAGAGCGGCAACCCGCGCGGCGTCTCCGGCGGACCCGCCGACGCCCTGCTGGACGCCGACGTGTTCATTGGGGTTTCTTCCTCCAAGCTGGACGAGGAACACCTCAAGCTCATGAGCGAGGACTCGATCGTGTTCGCCCTGTCCAATCCGGATCCGGAAGTGCTGCCCGAGGTCGCTCGCAGGTACGCCGCCGTCGTCGCGACGGGCCGCAGCGACTTCCCGAACCAGATCAACAACGTCCTCGCGTTCCCCGGCATCTTCCGCGGAGCCCTCGACGCCGGCGCCCGCCGGATCACGCCGGCCATGAAGCTGGCTGCGGCCCGCGCCATCGCCGCGCTGGCCGACGAGGACCTTTCCGCCGACTACATCGTGCCCAGCCCGCTGGACCCGAGGGTGGCGCCGGCAGTGTCCGCCGCCGTCGCCGCGGCGGTTGAAGACGAATAGCCACAGCTAACAGACGACGACGGCGGCGCTTCCTTGGGGGATGCGGCGCCGTCGTCGTCGTTGGGGCTGTCCCGGGCCTGGCCGGGGGCCCGGAACCACAGGCCCTCGCGCCATAGACTGGGGCGATGAACCCCGAGACTGTCGTGACGATCCTGTGCGGCCTCGCCATCCTGGTGGGCGTGGCCGGTACCGTCATCCCCGTACTGCCCGGCAGCATCCTGATCGGACTGAGCCTGCTGGCCTGGGCCATCTGGGGCGGAGCCGGAACCACCGGCTGGGTGGTGTTCGGGATCGGCATGGTCTTCGTCCTGGCCGGAATGGCCGCCAGCGCGGTCCTGACCGGCCGGAAACTCAGACAGCACAGCATCCCCAGCCGCTCGGTCGTGGCAGGGCTGGTCCTCGGCGTCGTGGGGATGTTCATCGTCCCGGTGGTGGGCCTGTTCGTCGGCTTCGCCGCCGGCCTGCTGCTCAGCGAACTGCACCGCACCCGGGCCATCGGCACCGCCGTGGCCTCCAGCTGGGCCGCCTTGAAGGCCACCGGGCTGGGAATGATCGTCGAGTTCGGGCTCGCCTGCCTCGCCGGCAGCACCTGGGTGATCGGCGTGTGGATTTCGGCCGCGGCCTAGTCTGCCCTCGGACTCCCGCAGCCAACTAGCATGGATGTATGAGCGCCGGACCAGCTGAATCCGCACCCCGCCCAGCCCTATACCGCGACCAGCGGGACCTGGCCCCGTTCCGCACGCCGGTCATCCGCACGCCTGTCCGCGGCCTCGCCGAGGGCGTGGGAGGGGCGGTCTCCGGAGTCCTGGCTGGGCGGATCCGCGGCGCCTTGCCGGTGGAGGGCGGCGCGCCCCGGCTCGGAAAAGTGGGCGGCAGGGCACCGGGCAAGGCGGCGAAGGCCGTGCACGCCGCCATCTTCGGCAGCTCCGACCCAAACCGGCTGATCGCCCTGGCGCACACCTACCCCGGATGGGCCGGGTTGTGCTACCTGGTGGCCGGGCTGCAAAGCTATGGCCACGGCGGCCACCTGCGCGCCGCCGAACTGCTCCAGCGCGGGATGCTGACCAGGAACGACGACGACGCGAACCGCTACGCCTCCACCTACCTGGCCCGTGTCATCACCCGGGTGTCCGTCGCCGAGCGGGTCGAGGTTCCGGTCCTCTTCAGCGAGGAGGGAGTGTTCCTGGCGCTGTCCCACTCGTTGCGCGAGACCGGCCAGAGGCAGGCTGCCCTCGCGGCGCTGACCGGGCTTCCGCCGTCGTTGCCCATGGCGCTGGCACGCTGCTCGCTGGCCGCCGCGCTGGGACGGCACGAGGACGTGGTGGAGGACACGGAAGGGCTGCTCAACGGGGATGACCTGTCGGCGGCACTGCTGCTGGTCCGGGCACGCTCGCTGCGGAAACTTGGTGCCAATGCGGCCGCCGGGGCCGCCCTGCAGGAGGTCCTGCGCCGACGCGGGACCGACTTCACGCTCCGCAGCGATGCCCTGACGGACCGGGCGCTCCTGCTGCTGGACAACGGGCGGAGGGCGCTGAACCGGCTGGAGTGGCAGCACCGCCAGCCCGCCGATCTGGACACGGTCCGGGCCATCCGCAAGGACGCGGAACTGCATGAGCTCTGGGACCGCGAGTACGGCCGGGCCGACGACGACTGAACCGGGGCCAGGCGTTCCGCGGCGGATCACTGACACTTGCGGGCTCCCGGAAGCAGGGAGTAGAACCAAGGGATGAGGGATGCGGCAACGCGCTGGATGCAGCACTACATCACGGCCTGGACGTCGAACGATCCGGGGGACATCAGGGCGCTGTTCACTGAGGACGCCGTCTACTCCACCCGCCCGGATGATCCCGAGGCGTGGACCGGGCGTGAGCAGATCGTGGAGCGCTGGATCGCCAGCCATGATGATCCGGGGGACTGGACGTTCGAGTGGAAACTCCTCGGTGTCGACGGCGGAAGGGCCTTCGTGCAGGGCCGCACCGACTATCGCGGCGACAGCCGCAGTTACGACAACCTCTGGATCGTCCAGCTCACGGGCGACGGGCGCGCCACAGCGTTCACCGAGTGGTACATGCCGCGCGCCGTGGCCGGCTGAGCTTCAGCCGCGGGACAGGGCCTGGCCCAGGAGCGGCACCAGCTGCTCGGACAGCAGGACGGCGCCCAGCGCCACCATGATGATGCCGCTGGCGAGCGTCACTTTCCGCGCCGCTCCCGGCCGGGAGTGCAGCAGTCTGCGTGACAGCAAGGCAACGCAGCTGTAGACCACGGCGACCAGGAGAACAAACGTCAGGCCGAGGAGGCCGGACTGCACCGGCACCGGCAGGGACGCTTCGGGGCTGACAAACTGCGGCACCAGGGCCACATAGAACAGCAGGCCCTTGGGGTTGATGCCGCTGGTTCCCATGCCCTGCAGGAAGGTCCGGAACTGGTTCGCCGGTGCCCGCACCCCTGCGCCGCCGAAACTCGCCCCGCGCCAGGTCCGGATGGTCGTCAGGCCGAGCCAGAGGAGGTAGGCCGCGCCGGCCACCGTCAGCCACCCCAGCATGCCGGGGACCCCGGTGAGCAGGGCTGCCAGCCCCGCGACCAGGAGCACCGTGTGGAGCACGTAGCCCCCGCAGAGTCCCGCAACGGCGGGCACGAAGCTGCGCTGCTTCAGGCCGGCGGTGATGGAGTACGCCCAGTCCACGCCCGGCGTGCAGGCAAGGGCGCCGGCGAGCACCAAAAAGGCGAGGAAGAGCTGGGGATTCATGGCGGTCTCCTGAGGTTTCGGTACAGGAAAAGTCTAGGAAATTGGACGCCGGAAGTGTTCCCTCTTTTCGCGGAGAAATGCCGCAAGGCGGTAAGATTATTGCGTGATTGACCATTTGGACAGAAGTATTTTGCGCTACCTCAAAGAGGACGGGCGCATGACGGCGACGGCGCTCGCCGCCAAGGTGGGATTGACCGTGGCGCCCTGCCACCGGCGGCTCCGCGACCTGGAGGCATCCGGCGTCATCCGCGGCTACCGGGCGGACATCGACCCGTCGGCCGTCGGGCTCGGGTTCGAGGCGATCGTCTTCGTCACGCTGCGCCAGGTGGACCGGGCCACGATGGAGATCTTCGAGAACCGCGTGGCGGACAACCCGAACATCGTGGAGGCGCAGCGGCTGTTCGGTTCCCCCGACTACCTGCTGAAGGTCATCGCCGAGGACCTCCCTGCCTACCAGCGCTTCTACGACAGCGAGCTGACGTCTCTGCCCGGCGTCGAACGGCTGACCTCGACTCTGGTGATGAAGAACCTGAAATCCAACACGGGTCCGCCCGTCTAGACCGCTCCGGCGCTGTTTTCGGGCTACCGTCCGGGAGTGACGTGCATGATGATGACCTGGACCCGGCCCTTGGTGTTGATTTCCGGACTGGGGCTGTCGTCCGCAACGCGCACCTCTGACTTGAGGAGCTCTCCACCCGTCATATCCCAGCGCGCCTGGCGGCTGCCTTCAGTCTGCTGAACACCTGCAGTCAAGACGCCGCGGTTTCGGCCCCGAGCAGTCCCGTGGTCCGGTAGGGGATGACCTCGCGCAGGAACATGCTGGTGGAGGTCCGCACGATCCCGGGGCAGAGCCGGATTTCCTCCGAGACGCGGTACAGGTCATCCGGGCTTTTCGCCACCACCCGGATCAGCAGGTCCGTCTCGCCGGCCGGGGCGTGGCACTCCAGCACTTCCGGAATGCTCCGGAGCGCTTCAATGGCCTCGTTGAGGTGGCTCTGGTCCAGCTCGGCACTGACCGACGCCGCCACGCCGCGGCCCAACGCCGAGGGCAGGACCCGGCTGCTGTTCGGCCGGAGCGCGCCCGAGGCCGTCATCCGCTCCAGGCGCGACTGTACGGTGCCACGGGCGAGCCCCAGTTTCTGGGCCAGCACCATGATGGGCAGCCGGGGATCCTGGTCGAGGGCGAGGAGGATTCGCCGGTCGGTCGCGTCGAGTTCCTGCAAAGTGACCACTTCCTGTACGTCGCCCGGGACCGAGTTGATCAGATTGATTAGCGCAGGCCGGGTCTGTTGCACCAACTGTAGGGCTTCTGTTGAAATAGTGACAGCAAAGGGACGAAGGCCACCGCCGGATCCCAACGGCTACAAGTACCCCGGCACACCACCCGGACCTTGGATGAGGCTTCCCGCAAGGAACCCGCCCGCTGACTGACTCTTGTTCACACCATCGTCTTTCTGCACCACTCTCCGCATTCGCAGTGCCATGGCCCGCAGCAACGCCCCGAGCCAGGCACGGCAAGAGCCCCTGAGCCACCGACGTCGGTTTTCCCGAAGTCATCGGTAGCTGAGGGGCTCTTGTGTGCCCGCCGCCCTACCCGGCGCGGGGTCACATCGGGCCCATGTTCTGGCCCGTTTTGGGCCGGGAGTGACCCCTCGTTGCTGTTTGAGGGCGCCGGGCCTGGCTGCGCTTAGGCTGGTGCCATGACTTCTGCCGGCCGTTTCGCCCCCAGCCCCTCCGGCGAACTGCATGTCGGCAACCTCCGCACGGCACTCCTCGCCTGGCTCTTCGCACGGTCCACCGGCCGGCGGTTCCTGATGCGGGTTGAGGACCTGGACAGGGCCCGGGCCGGCGCCGAGGCGGAGCAGTTACGGGACCTGGCCGCGATCGGCATCACGTGGGACGGCGGCATCGTCCGCCAGACCGACCGCGAGCCCCTCTACACCGAGGCTATCGCCGGGCTGGCTGCAGCGGGCCTGACCTATGAGTGCTTCTGCACCCGCCGCGAAATCCAGGAGGCACCGTCCGCGCCGCATGCTCCGCAGGGAGCCTACCCGGGGACCTGCCGGAACCTGTCCGAGGCAGAACGCGCGGCCAGGCGCGCCGTCCGGCCCGCGGCGGTCCGGCTCAAGTCCGCCGTGACCGCGGGGACAGTGCAGGACGTGCTGCACGGCAGCTACACCGGCGTGGTCGATGACTTTGTGCTGCGGCGAAACGATGGTGTGACGGCCTACAACCTTGCCGTTGTGGTGGACGACGCCGCCCAGGGCATCGACCAGGTGGTCCGCGGCGACGACCTGCTGCCCTCCACGCCCCGGCAGGCTTATCTTGCCTCGCTGCTTAATATGCCTGTCCCGGAATATGCGCACGTTCCGCTGGTGCTGAACGCCGACGGCGCCCGGCTGGCCAAGCGCGACGGTGCTGTCACGCTCGCGGACCTCTCGGCCGCCGGCGTTGCCGTGGATGTGGTGCGTGACGCGCTGCTGGCATCGCTCGGCCTGCCGTCCGGGCCGCTGGAGCAGGCGCTCGCCGTCTTTGACCCCGCCGCGCTGCCGCGGGAGCCGTGGACCTGGCCCGGGATGGCCGGGCCGGACGCGTAGGCTGGAAGCATGTCAGAACCAGAGTTCAGGGAAGCGCGCAGCGCGCAGCCGAGTTTTACCGTCGAGACAGCAAAGATCCTCGCCGAAGTGGCCCACAACCGGCAGAAGGACAAGCTCAAGCGGCCCTACCGCGAGCACGTGATCGCCGTCGGGGATGCCCTGGCGGATTTCGACGACGACATCAGGATCGCCGGCTACCTCCACGACGTCGCCGAGGATACCCCGATGACGCGGCAGGCTCTGCTGGACATGGGCGTCACCGAGCGCGCCGTGGACATCATCGAGCGCGTCACCAAGCGCCTGCACGAAAACCCGGACGACTATCAGGCCGGCATCCGCTACATCGCCGAGGACCACGACGCGACCCTGGTGAAAATCGCGGACAATGCGCACAATTCCCTGCCGGAGCGCGTCCGGGCGCTGGCCGAGAAGTGGCCGGACAAGCCGCCGGTCACCCGCTACAACGAGGCCCGCCCGGTGCTCTACGCCGCCGTGCCGGTGGAGGAAACCCGGAAGATCCTGGCCCGGATCAACCCGTGGCTGCTGGACGAACTCGACGATCTGCTCGATGAGGCGGACGACACCGACTACGAGAACCTCTCCTACGGGGAGGCCACGGAGGTCGCACCGTCCGCAGCGGAGTCGGCGGCCGGACCTAGCGAAAGCCCGGCCGCGTCCCCCGAGTCCGAGCCGACCCGGGACTGAGCCAGCGCCCGCAGGGGCCCACCTCACGGCGAGTTCGCCGGAAACCTGCGGATTCGCCGGTTCGTCGGTATATATCAAGCTGTTTGTGACAGCTGGTTGGTTTCTTTGTAGTTGATGCCGGCGTGGCCCGGGGCGCCGGGTGCGGTGGGCCTGCGGCGGTACCGGTGCGGGTTGCGTGCATGGCAGGCGTCGAGG
>DATITT010000162.1:0-12726 GCA_035467435.1 Arthrobacter sp.
GCGCCGCCGGTGGACCCGGCGGCGCAGCGACGGCCGGCTTAGGCGCGGGCGTCCCGGATCGCGCGGTTCACGGCCGAGATGACGGCCTTGAGCGAGGACGTGGACGTATTGGCGTCGATCCCGACGCCCCACAGCACACGCTCCCCCACGGCGCATTCGACATAGGCCGCGGCGAGGGCACTGCCACCTTCGGACAGGGCATGTTCGCTGTAGTCGAGCACCCGGACGTCGACACCGTCTTCGCGAAGGATGCTCAGCAGCGCGGCGATCGGTCCGTTGCCGGTCCCGGTGCGGTGGACCGGGGTGCCGTCGACCTTGAGCGCGGCGTGCAGTGTCAGGGAACCGTCCTCGTCCGTCTCGGTGCTGAACGGGCCCAGTGCGTAGCGGCCCCACTGCGCGTCGGCCGAGCCGGAGGGCAGGTATTCATCCTGGAAGACCTGCCAGAGCTGGGCGCCGCTGACTTCGCCGCCCACGGTGTCGGTCTGCTTCTGGATGACACCGGAGAATTCGATCTGGGCGCGCCGCGGCAGGTCCAGGTTGTGCTCGTTCTTCAGCAGGTAGGCGACGCCGCCCTTGCCCGACTGGGAGTTGACACGGATGACGGCCTCGTAGCTGCGGCCGAGGTCCTTCGGGTCGACCGGCAGGTACGGGACCTGCCAGGCGTAGTCGGCGACGTCCATGCCGGCGGCCGCCGCGTCCTTCTCCAGGGCTTCCAGCCCCTTCTTGATGGCATCCTGGTGCGAGCCGGAGAAGGCGGTGAAGACGAGGTCCCCGCCGTAGGGTGCGCGCTCGGCCACGGGCAGCTGGTTGCAGTACTCCACGGTGCGGCGGACATCATCAATGTCGGAAAAATCGATCATCGGGTCGATGCCCTGGACGAACATGTTCAGGCCCAGGGTGACCAGGTCCACGTTGCCGGTCCGCTCGCCGTTGCCAAACAGGCACCCTTCGATCCGGTCCGCGCCGGCCAGGTAGCCCAGCTCGGCGGCCGCGACGCCGGTGCCGCGGTCATTGTGCGGGTGCAGGGACAGGATGATGCCCTCCCGAGGATGCAGGTTCCGGCTCATCCACTCGATGGAGTCGGCGTAGACGTTGGGGGTGGCCATCTCCACGGTCGCCGGCAGGTTGATGATGACCTGGCTGTCGGCGGAGGCCTCGAACACGTCCGCGATGGCGTTGCAGACCCGCACGGCGTACTCGAGTTCGGTCCCGGTGAAGGATTCCGGCGAGTACTCGTAGGTGATGTGGGTGTCCTGCAGGGTCTCTTCGTACTTCTTGCACAGCCGCGCGCCCTGCAGGGCGATGTCCAGGATGCCGTCCTCGTCCTGGTTGAAGACGACCCGGCGCTGCAGGACCGACGTCGAGTTGTACAGGTGCACGATGGCCTGCCTGGCGCCGACCAGCGACTCGTAGGTCCGCTCGATCAGGTGCTCCCGGGCCTGGGTCAGGACCTGGATGGTGACGTCGTCGGGAATGTGGTTGCCCTCGATCAGCTGGCGGACGAAGTCGAAGTCCGTCTGCGAGGCGGAAGGGAACCCGACCTCGATTTCCTTGTAGCCCATCCGGACCAGCAGCTGGAACATCTTCAGCTTGCGGGCGGGGCTCATCGGATCGATCAGGGCCTGGTTGCCGTCGCGCAGGTCCACGGCGCACCAGCGCGGGGCCTTGGTGATGACCTTGTCCGGCCAGGTGCGGTCCGGCAGTTCAACCGTGATCAGTTCCTGGAACGGGACGTAGCGGTGGACGGGCATTCCTGAGGGCTTCTGTGCGTTTCGCATTACAATCGGGGCCTTTTCTGTGGTTCCTGATGAAAGGGTGGCCGGGCAACACAAACTCCGCAGCGAGGGTGGGCCTTGCGCTAGATCGCGTCTGAGGCCTCGCCGCGGCAGCTAAGAAGAAGCAGTTCTGCGCGCACCTTTTCACAGTAACACGGGTGCGTAAGATGAAGGAGCCACACCTCGTAACGTCCACCATGCAGACCGGCGACCCCTAACAAGGCGGTGCCGGGCTGCCTCTCAAAGGAGCATCCGTGCCACTTTCGGGAATCGCCCTGTCCCATATCGACTCCAGTGTCCGGCCGCAGGATGACCTGTACCAGCATGTCAACGGCACCTGGCTCAAGAGTACCGGGATCCCGGACGACCGGCCCCTGGAGGGGACGTTCACGGCGCTGCGGGACGGTTCGGAGCTCGCGGTGAAGGAGATCATCGAGGACGCGGCAGCCCGCGGCGCGGAGTCCACCGGGATCGAGCAGAAAATCGGGGACCTTTACAACAGCTTTATGGACGAGGCCGCGGTGGAGGCCAAGGGACTGGACCCGATCAGGCAGCGGCTCGCCGAGGTGTCCGCCACGCAGACGGTCGCCGACCTTGTGGCTCTCTCCGGGCGCTTGTTCCGCGCCGACGTGGGCGGCCTCTTCTACATCTATCCCGCCCCTGACGCCGGCAACCCGGACCGGATCCTGCTCTATACCGGCCAGGGCGGACTGGGCCTGCCGGATGAATCGTATTACCGCGACGAGAAGTTCGCCGCAGTGGTCCAGGCCTACAAGGACCATGTGGCGACCGTTTTCAGCCTGGCCGGCGTCGCCAGCCCGGAAGATGCGGCCGGCCGGGTGGTGGCGCTGGAGACAGCGCTGGCCTCGCACCACTGGGACAAAGTCACCCTGCGCGATCCACAGAAGACCTACAACCTCAAATCCGCTGATGAGGCGACCCGGCTCTTCCCGCTCCTCACCACCTGGTTCGATGCAGCCGCCATCACGCCGCAGAAGCGCGCCGAACTCGTCGTGAGCACCCCGGATTTCTTCGCCGGAGCGGCGGCCCTGCTGGACTCCGAGCCGCTGTCCGTCTGGCAGGAATGGCTTGCCCTGCGCGTTGTCAGCGCGGCCGCACCGTACCTCTCCTCCGCGCTGGTGGACGCCAACTTCGCCTTCTACGGCACCACGCTCAGCGGCACGCCGCGCAACAAGGACCGGTGGAAGCGCGGGGTCGCCGTCGTCGAGGCTTCGCTCGGCGAGGCCGTGGGCCAGATCTACGTGGACCGGCACTTCCCGGAAACGCATAAGGCCCGGATGGAGTCGCTGGTCGCAAACCTGATCGAGGCGTACCGCGAATCCATCACCGGACTGGCCTGGATGGGCGAGGACACCAAACATGAGGCACTGAAGAAGCTCGATTCCTTCCGGGCCAAGATCGGCTACCCGGACAAGTGGATCGACTACTCCGCGGTGGAGATCGACCCGTCGGACCTGCTCGGCAATGTGGAGCGCGCGCACAGCGCCGACGTCGACCGGCACCTCGACGAGGTGGGCAAGCCCGTGGACCGGGAGAAGTGGCTGATGACGCCGCAGACGGTGAATGCCTACTACCACCCGCTGCTCAACGAGATCGTCTTCCCCGCGGCGATCCTGCAGCCACCGTTCTTCACCGCCGACGCCGACGATGCCGTCAACTATGGAGGCATCGGAGCCATCATCGGCCACGAAATCGGCCACGGCTTCGACGACCAGGGCTCCCAGTACGATGGCAGCGGCCTGCTCCGCAACTGGTGGACGGAGGACGACCGCACCGCCTTCGAGTCGCTGACCGCCAAGCTGGTGGCCCAGTTCGATGCGCTCACCCCCACGGCGGCGCCGGGGCACACCGTGAACGGCAAACTGACCCTGGGCGAGAACATCGGCGACCTCGGCGGCCTGACGATTGCGTACAAGGCCTACCTGATCAGCCTCGACGGCCAGGAGCCGCCGGTGCTGGACGGACTGACCGGCGTGCAGCGCTTCTTTGCGTCCTGGGCTGCCGGCTGGCGGCAGGTCATCCGGAACGAGGAAGCGATCCGCAGGATCGCCACGGATCCCCACTCCCCCAACGAGTTCCGGACCAACCAGATCGCCAGGAACCTCGACGCCTTCCACGAGGCATTCGGCACGGTGGAGCGGGACGGCATGTGGATGCCCGCGGACGAGCGCGTCAGCATCTGGTAGGCAGCACTGCCCGGCAACACTGGCTGCCCGGCCACGAAAAAGGGCCGGCCGCGGGCACGGTTCCGTTCCCGGGGCCGGCCCCCGCCTGCAGAGGGGCGCCGCTAGCGGATGATCAGCGCCGGGTTGGCCTGCTGGCAGACGACGTCACCGGCGGTCTGGTTGACGATGTCCGAGGGCAGCTGCACCGCGGCGTCCGCGCCCGGGGTGCCGCCCACCAGGTCGCTGCCCAGGTAGACCTGGACGCCGGCGACACCGGCGGCCGGGAATACCTGCGTCGCCGGAATGCCCAGCAGGGCGGCAACATCAGCGGCCACAGCCTCGTTGCCCGCACCGTAGTAAACGGCGGTCACTGAGACGGGCTGGGCGGCCAGCTGGCCAAGTTGGGTGAAACCGCCGGCGGTGAGGGCCTGGATCATCTCCTGGGTCCGCGCCGGAACGCCGGACCCGTTCGCCACCGTGACGGGCTGCAGCGCCTTGTCGTAGGCGGGGGCTGTCTCGCTGGGTGTCGGCTCGGCACTGGGGCCGGCACCGGGGTCCGGGGAAGCTGGCGGGTTCGGCGGCGCCGTCGGGTCCGTGAGGTCGATGTCCTTGCGCATCGCCGCGAAGAGCTGGGAAGCAGCCGGCTCCGCGACCTGCAGGCGGTTCGGGTCGCTGACCGCGGGGATTGTCGGGACCGCCACGAAGGCGACCTTTCCGACGTCGATGTTCTTCAGCCGGTTCCCGACCGTCAGCAACGTCGGGATGGAGGCGAGCCCCTCGTCGATGGTCAGGTTCCTGGTGACGACGTCGGCGATCTCCAGCATCTTGACGGGGTTGGACAACGTGCCGTCATCCTTCATCTTCCGCGTCAGGGACGACAGGAAACTCTGCTGTGCCCTGATCCTGCCGAGGTCGCCGCCGTCAGCGAACGCGTGCCGGGTGCGCAGGAACGCCAGCGCCTGCTCGCCCTGGACCGTGGAGGTTCCCTTGGGGAGCCGCAGCTGCGAATCCGGGTCATACACGGCGTCGCTGACGCAGACCTCGACACCGCCCACGGTGTTCGAGAGCTCTGTGACGGCGTTGAAGTCCGCCCTCATAAAGTGGTCGATCTCCAGGCCCGTCAGTTTGTTGACCGTGTCCACGGCGCAGCCGATGCCGGCCTCTGACATGGCCGCGTTGATCATCACGTTCTCCCGCGCCGGGAATTCCGCCTTGGATTCCTGGTCGGTGCATGTGGGGGTGTCCACCAGCAGGTCGCGGGGGAAACTGACCACGCTGACCCGCTTGTTGTCCGCGGAGATGTCCATCAGCATCATGACGTCGGAGTGCCCGTGGCCGGTGGCACCGGGGGACGAACCGTACTGCAAGTTCTGGCCGTCCCGGGTGTCAGAGCCCAGAATCAGGATCTGCATTCTGTCCCGCGAGTCGTCCAGTGCGCCCTCGGTCTTGTCGCTGCCGGCCCCGAGTGATGCCTTGCTGATATTGCCCTGCAAACGGATCACCCAGTAGGCGCCGAAGGCGAGGACACCAACCAGCAGGACGGAAACAACGGCGGCGCCGATCTTCAACCAGCCGGGCATGCGGCGGAGGGGTCCCAGGTGCCGTGCGGGTCCGACGTCGGGATCGTCCGTGTGCCGGGCAGCAGAACCTGACCGGACCGGGGATCCGGTTCGGTCTGCACGGTCTTCACTGGATCGAGACACAGATGAGCCTTCTTTCACGAATGGGGTCAGACCATTTTAGGGCCCAAATCTGGGAATTCCCCGATGGCGGGCTCCATGGGAGCGGCGCGGCCCTCGCCGGCGCCAGGGTGCGGGCTAGAAACCGAGCTTGACGAGCTGCTTCGGGTCCCGCTGCCAGTCCTTGGCGACCTTCACGTGCAGGTCGAGGTAGATGCGCGCGCCGAGCAGCGCCTCGATCGCCTTGCGGGCGTTGGTGCCGACTTCGCGGAGCCGGGCGCCGCCCTTACCGATGATGATGGCCTTCTGGGAAGGACGTTCGACGTAGAGATTGACCCGAACATCGAGGAAAGGCTTGTCTTCGGGCCGGCCTTCCCGCGGAACGATCTCATCGACGACGACGGCAAGGGAGTGCGGGAGTTCGTCGCGGACGCCCTCAAGCGCGGCTTCCCGGATGAGTTCGGCGATCATCACGGCTTCCGGTTCGTCCGTCAGGTGGCCGTCCGGGTAGAGCGGCGGCGACGGCGGCATGTGGGTGATCAGCACATCGGCGAGGGTGCCGACCTGGAACCCGTCGGTGGCGGAGACCGGGACAATGTCCTTCCAGCCGTCCTCGCCGAGGACCTCGCGGCCCAGGGCTGCGACGGCGAGCAGCTGCTCGGTGAGCGCCTGGCGGTCCACTGTGTCGGACTTCGTCACGATGGCAATAATCGGCTTGTTGCCGATGGCGGCGAGCTGGGCGGCGATGAACCTGTCGCCCGGGCCGATCTTCTCGTTGGCCGGGAGGCAGAAGCCGATCGCGTCGACCTCGGCGAGGGTGTCCGCGACGAGCTCGTTGAGCCGCTTCCCCAGCAGGGTGCGCGGGCGGTGCAGGCCCGGGGTGTCCACAAGGATCAGCTGCGCGTCGTCCCGGTGGACGATGCCCCGGATGGTGTGGCGCGTGGTCTGCGGCTTGGCCGAGGTGATCGCGACCTTCTGGCCGACCAGCGCGTTGGTGAGGGTCGACTTGCCCGCGTTGGGGCGTCCCACCAGCACCGCGAAACCGGCGCGGTAGCCGCCGTGGGCTGCTTCGCCGTCGGACTTATTCTGCTTGCTCACGTGAGACTCCCTGTTGGATTGGTGCGGCCTCGTCGAGAAGGTCTTCAAGGTCAGTTTCTACTCTTGTGGCGGCGGCCGCAATGATGTGGCTGACGCGGTTCCGCCGGCCCTCGAGCCGGTCGGCACGGAGGGACAGCCCGTGGACCTTGACGGTGCTGCCGACGATCGGCACCCGCCCGAGGGCCTTGGCGAGCAGGCCTCCCACGGTGTCCACTTCGTCGTCGTCGAGTTCGAGGTCGAAAAGCTCGCCGAGGTCATCGATGCTCATCCGTGCGCTGACCCGGTAGCTTCCGTCACCGAGTTCCACCGACTCCGCGCTCTCGGTGTCGTATTCGTCGACGATCTCACCGACGATTTCCTCGATCAGGTCCTCGAGGGTGACGAGCCCTGCGGTGCCGCCGTATTCGTCGATCACGATCGCGACGTGCGTCGATTCCTTTTGCAGCTCGCGCAGCAGTTCACTCACCGGTTTGGAATCGGGGACGTAGCGCACGTCCCGGGCGAGCTTGTCAACCACAGGCGGCTCCTCACCGGGGGCAAGGTTATGGATGACTGCGGCCACATCCTTGAGGTACACGATGCCCAGGACCTGGTCCGTGTTCTCGCCGATCACGGGGATCCGGGAATACCCCGAGCGCAGGAACAGCGACATGGCACGGTGCAGGCTGGACCCGGAGTCGATGCTGAGGATGTCGGTCCGGGGCACCATAACGGAGCGGACCAGGGTGTCGCCGAAATCGAACACCGACTGGATCAGTTCGGCCTCGTTGTCCTCGATGACATCGGACTCCGTGGCGCGGTCCACGAGCTCCCGGAATTCCTCCTCGCTGAAGAAGGCCTCGTTGTCCGCGGGCGCCCCCGGGGCCACGGCACTGCCCACGGTGACGAGCCAGCCGGGAATCGGACCCAGTACCCAGCAGAGCCAGCGGATCACCGGGGCGCTGAAGCGGACCAGACCGGCCGAGTGCACCCGGCCGAGTTGCCGGGGGGACACTCCGACAATCACGAAGCCCAGCAGGGCCATGACGCCGGTGGCAATGAGCCCGGAGATCCAGACGTTGTCGAGCAGGCTGTTCAGCAGCACCGTTACGGCGACGGCGGAGGCCATATCGAACCAGATGCGCCAGAACCGCAGGGCCCGCATGTGCGCCACGGGCTGCGCCATGATGCGCTTGAGCGCGGTGCCGCGGCTGTGCAGGATCGCGGCCCCGGCATCATGCCGGGAAAGGTAGTTGAAAGCAGACTCAGCCGCGGTCAGGAACGCGGCAAAACTGAGGAACACCAGCGCCATGCCGGCAACGATCAGTGGCGTCACTGAATCGTCTCGGAGGGGGCGTCTTTACCGGTGAAGGCAGACAGCAGTTCGCGCTGGAGGCCGAACATCTCCTCCTTCTCCTCAGGCTCTGCGTGATCGAAGCCGAGCAGGTGCAGGATGCCGTGGGTCGTGAGCAACAGCATTTCGTCCTGGGTGGAGTGGCCGGCGTTCGTCGCCTGGACCTCCGCGACCTGCGGGCAGATGGCGATGTCGCCCAGCATGCCCTGCGGCGTGGGCTTGTCCGGGGTGCCCGGCGTCAGCTCGTCCATGGGCACCGAGAGCACATCCGTGGAGCCCGGCTCGTCCATCAGCTCGATGTGCAGCTTTTCCATGGCCGGCTCGTCCACGAGCAGGATCGACAGCTCGGCCTGCGGGTGGATGAAGAGGCGTTCGAAGATGAACCGGGCCAGCTGGACCATCTCGGCCTCATCGACGGTGACGCCGGATTCGTTGTTGACCTCGATGCTCACGCGTTTTCCCCCCGCTTGTCGCGGGCCACGGAATGCTTGACCCGGTTCCGCTGGACTTCGTCCCAGACGCTGTAGGCGTTGACTATGTCACCCACCAGGCGGTGCCGGACGACGTCGGAGGCATCCAGGACGGTGAAGTTGACGTCCTCGATGCCCAGCAGGATGTCCTCCACGATCCGGAGGCCGGACCGGGTCCCGAAGGGCAGGTCCACCTGCGTGACGTCGCCGGTGACCACCATCTTGGAGCCGAAGCCCAGCCGGGTGAGGAACATCTTCATCTGCTCCGGAGTGGTGTTCTGTGCCTCGTCCAGAATGATGAAGGCGTCATTGAGCGTGCGTCCGCGCATGTACGCCAGCGGGGCGACCTCGATGGTGCCGGCCGCTATCAGCCGCGGGATGGATTCGGGGTCCATCATTTCGTGCAGGGCGTCGTAGAGCGGGCGCAGGTAGGGGTCGATCTTGTCGCTGAGCGTGCCGGGCAGGAACCCGAGCCGCTCCCCCGCCTCCACGGCGGGACGCGTCAGGATGATCCGGGTGACTTCCTTTTGCTGCAGTGCCTGCACGGCCTTGGCCATCGCCAGGTACGTCTTGCCGGTGCCGGCCGGGCCGATCCCGAAAATCACTGTGTTGGCGTCAATCGCGTCCACATAGTTCTTCTGGTTCAGCGTCTTCGGCCGGATCGTCTTGCCGCGGCTCGAGAGGATGTTGTGGGTGAGCACGTCGACCGGGTTCTGCAGGGACTGGCTCCGGAGCATCGACACGAGCTGCTGCAGGACAGCGGGGGTGATGATGGTGCCGCGGGCGACGAGCCCCCGGACCTCGTTGAGCAGGCGCATGATCCGCGGCACGTCGGCGGCCGGCCCGCTGATGGCGAGCTCGTTGCCGCGGACATGGAAGTCGACGGCCGGGAACTGGGCTTCGATGAAGCGCAGGGCTTCGTCATGACTGCCGAGGGATTGGACCATCTGATCGGAATTGTCGAACAGGACCACCTCCGTCCGCAGCCCAGGTAGGGAGTGGGGAAATTCACCTGCGGCGCGCTCTCCGGCGATGATCCGGGCCTTGCCGTTCGCTGCTTCAGTCATAGTGTTGGCCCGTGGGCCTCTGGTCCCCTCCAGTTCGGAAATGGTCTGTCCACTGATCCGGTCCGGCGGCGCTTGATGACTGCGCTTAATTTGACTGCGCTTGATTTGACGATGGTGCGCGCCTTCTGGTTCCGGGTGTCAGCGGGTCCTTTCATCTTACGCCAGTGAGGGGCTGCGCACCGCGCCGGGCGGGACGGCCTGTCGGGCCGCCGCCTGGCGTCATCCGGCGCCGTTCCCGGATTTAGGTATCAACTTCGCATCGTCCTCATATCGTTCCCGTTGCAGTTCCCGCCCGCCGGCTGATTATCCGCTTCTGCGCCGGGCCCGTATGCCATGCTGGAAACCGGCCTCCGCCATGGCTTTCGGGCCGGGCTGGCGGGCCGATGGGCCGGTGGGAACCGGGACTACCAAGCAGCGAAGGGCAACGGCCATCAGGGAACGCGGGACGGGACGGACAGCGGCAGGCAGGCGGAAACGTCCGGGCGTGCCGCTGCTGGTGCTGCCCGCAGCACTGGCCCTGGCCCTCACCGGCTGCGTGGCCACTCCCCAGACCGGCGTTAAAGACTCCAGTGCCCCCTCGCAGGTCCTGTCTGCCCAGGCGTCCGCGCCGACCACAAGCGCGCCGCTGGAAACCACGCAGGCATCAAACAAGGCTCCGGTGTACTGGATCGGCCGGAGCAACGACAGCACATTCCTTTACCGGGAGTTCCGTGATGTTCCGGAACAGGACAACCCGGTCACACGGGCGCTCCGGGTCATGATGTCCGAGAAGCCGCTCGATCCGGACTTCTTCACGCCGTGGCAGAACCCGAAGAAGCTGGCAAGCTCCATCTCGGGCAAGAACGTCATCACGGTGGACCTGTCCGCGGACGCCTTCAACAGCAACCTGGACCCCGTCATGGCCGAGCGCGCGGTCCAGCAGCTCGTTTACACCGCGACGGCGGCCGCAGCCAGCGCGGGGCTGATCGATGCCGGCCAGCAGATCCAGGTGGTGGTGCTCGTGGACGGGCATACTGACTATGTCGCCTTCAACCACGTCCGTCTGGGTTCCCCGACCGCCCGCAGCGCCGGGATGGTCGCCCCCGTATGGATCATTGACCCCCAGGAAGGGGCCTCCGTGGAGGACGGCGCCGTCAAGATCACCGGCCGCAGTACCGTTCCGGGGGGCAAACTCCGCTGGGAGATCCTGCGCATCGACGGCAGTGTCGAGACCAGTTACCTGGAGGGGTCGGTCACGGCCTCGGCCGAGACCGACCAGTCGGGTGTGTTCAGCCTGTCGGCCAACCTTGCGCCCGGAAACTATGAGGTCCAGGTGTCTCAGCTCGAAGAGGGCAACCCGGCCGAGGATCTGAACGTCGACACCCGCGGGTTCACGGTCAAATAGCGGAACCCCCTGGCAGCGACTGCTCCGCAACGGCCCTTTTGAACCCTCAGAACGGCGGCTGCGGAGCAGTCGATCGCTTTTTAGGCGCGAACGGACCGCCGGACGCTACCAGCGGCCCAGGATGTCGCTGGCGAGGACCGTGGCGGCGGGGCCGGCCGTGGAGGACCGCAGCACATGGTGCCCCAGCAGGGCTGTCACCGCGCCGGCATCGCAGAGCCTGGTCACTTCCCGCGGGCTGATGCCGCCCTCGGGTCCAACGATCAGCAGCACCTCACGGCTCTCATCGGCCCGGTCAACAGCAGTGCCGTCGCCGGTCAAGCCGGCGTCCCGCCAGGCCGCCAGGACCTGGCGCAGCGGACGCACGGCGTCCTCGTGCAGGATGATGGCGAGGTCCGCCGCCGCCACTGCTTCCTGCAGCCCGGCGCCGTCGACGGCGGGGCGGACCTCCGGGATCCAGGCACGGCGCGCCTGCTTCGCCGCCGCCGTCACGACGGACTGCCACTTGGCGTGCGCCTTCGCCGCGCGTTCCGCCTTCCAGCGGACAATCGAACGTTCCGCCTGCCAGGGGACGACGGCGTCGATGCCCAGTTCGGTGGCGGTCTCGGCCGCGAGTTCGTCCCGGTCGCCCTTCGCGAGAGCCTGGACCAGGACGAGCCGGACCCCGGGCCGGGGCTCGTCGGAGAGCTCGGCGCACTCCACCGACAGCTCGTTGGGGGCGACGGCGGCCACGGTACCGGTCAGGCGCTTGCCGGCGCCGTCGGCGATATCCACGGTCTCCCCCACCGCAAGGCGTTTCACCGTGACGGCGTGGCGGGCCTCGGGGCCGTCAAGGACAAAGACGGAGCCGGGGGCAAGCCCGTCCAGGGTGCCGGGGGCAGTGAAAAAGACCGGGTTGCTCACCGCTACAGGTTACCGAGCCGGTCCCGGAGCTTCGCGAAGACCCCGCCGCTGGCGGCAAGCTTTCCTTCGGTGAACTGTTCCCCGCGCAGCTTCGCGAGCTGGCGCAGCAGATCCTCCTGGGCGGCGTCGAGCTTGGCGGGGGTGTCCACCTGGAGGTGGACCTTGAGGTCCCCGCGGCCGTAGCCGCGCAGGTGGGTGACGCCGAGCCCGCGGAGCGTGATGACCTCGCCGGACTGGGTTCCGGCCTTGACGTCGATCTCCTGCTGGCCGTCGAAGGTGTCGAGGCTCAGCTCGGTGCCCAGCGCGGCGGCCGTCATGGGGATGTTCAGGCTTGCATGCAGGTCGTCGCCGTCGCGCACGTACGTGGCGTCGTTGTTGACCCGGATCTCGACATAGAGGTCGCCCGAGGGCCCGCCGGCGGGTCCGGCCTCGCCCTGCCCGGAGAGCTGGATGCGGGTGCCGGTGGCGACGCCGGCGGGAACCTTGACCGTCAGGGTGCGCCGGCTGCGGATCCGGCCCTGGCCGGCGCATTCGTTGCAGGGATCCTTGATGACGGTGCCAAAGCCCTCGCAGGACCCGCAGGGGGCCGTAGTCATGACCTGGCCGAGGATGGACCGCACGGCCCGCTGGACCTGGCCGCTGCCGCCGCAAATGTCGCAGCGTTCCGGGTGGCTGCCTTCCCGGCAGCACGAACCCTCGCAGGTGGGGCAGGTGACGGCCGTGTCCACTTCGAGTTTCCTGTTGACGCCGAACACCGCGTCGCGCAGCTCGATCCGGACGCTGATCAGGGCGTCCTGGCCGCGGCGGACCCGGGAGGGAGGTCCGGCCTGGCCG
>DATITT010000163.1:0-3686 GCA_035467435.1 Arthrobacter sp.
GTGAGCTCGCCAATATCCATGGACTGCGCGTAGCGGCCGAACGTGATCAGCTGCAGCCGGTCGCCGCGGAACCGGGTGGAGACGAGGTGGTGCACGGCGAGCGCGGTGCGTTTCATCGGCACCCAGCGTCCCTCGGCGGCCATCGAGTAGGACACGTCGACAAGCAGGGCGACGGCGGCCTGCGTGCGCGCCTCCGTCTCCGTCACCTCGATGTCACCCATGGCCAGGCGCAATCCGCGGCCCGGATCACCGCCGTCGGCAATTGTGCGGCGGATCGCGTTGGTGATGGTCCGGGTGACGTCCCACGGTTCGGCGTCCCCGAACTCCCACGGGCGGCTGGAGCCGGTCTGTTCCCCCGCCGCCCCGGCAACCCGTGTATCCCGGCGCCCCTGCCGGCCGGAGAGTTGCTTGGCGGTGTCCCGCAGCAGCGACCTGCCGAGCCTGCGCATGGCCTGGGGTGAGAGCCGGAGATCGCCGTCGGCCCCGCGCTGGAGGTAGCCGCCGTCCTGCATCGCCCGCTCGATCTCCGCGAGGGTGCGGGCCGTCACAGCGGCATCCTGTCCCAGCTGGCGGGCGAGCGCGTCCAGGTCCAGGTCGTCGAGGTGTGAACCGTTGTAGGACTGGGAGAGCTGCTCGCCGAGCTCGTCCAGCTCGGCGAGGTCCTGGAGCACGCCGGTCCCGTCGCCGAGCCCGAGTCCCTCCTCCCCCTCGAAGCGTTCGGAACCGTCCCAGTCCTCGCCGGGGCGCAGGGCGCGCAGGCTGGCGTCGAGTTGCCCGAGCTGGGCCATAAGTTCGGGCGAGCCGAACGCCTGGGCGGAGAGCTGCATCAGCTCCTCGCGCTGCTCGGGTGACATGGATTGCAGGAGCCGCTGGGCGGCGGCCGCGCGCTGGGCGAGCGCGTCCACCAGCTCCTCGACTGATTGCGGGTTCTCCGGGAAGAACTGGCTGTGCCGGGCCATGAACTCCTGGAAGTCCGCGTCGGTGTCCTCCCCGCGCCGGTGTTTGTCGAGCAGCTCGTTGAGGTCTTGCAGCATCCCGCTGACGGCCGCGCGGTCCTCATCGGTGGCGCTCTCGAGTGCCTGCTTCATGCCGGCGAACCGCTGGTCGAGGATTTCCCGGCCCAGCAGATCCTTGATCCGCTCGTAGGCTTCCCGTGCGGTGCTGGACTGCCAGTCATAGGAGGCCAGTTCGTTGACCGCCGCCGCCGTGGAGGAGGGCAGGCTCTGCAGCTGCATCTCCCGGAAGGCGCGGTCAGTGTCATCCATCCGGACGTCGCGGGCGAGCTGTTTGCGCTCCTCCAGCACCGCCGTGTCCAGCAGCTTCCGGACTTCATTGAGGGTGCCGTCCAGCCGGTGCCGGCCCAGCAGCTCACTGCGCCGCTGCTGGACACGGCCGGCGAGGTCGTCGAGCCCTTCCCGGTTCCGGCCGCCGCGCCGCAAGTACTCTTGCAGGGCCTGCCGGGGCGAGTAGCCGGCCATGACGTCCTCGGCGACAGCGTCCAGCGCCTCCGCCAGGTCCACCGGCGGCGCGAGGGGATCCGGTCCTCCCGTATACCGGCCGTATCTGGACCGGTTGTGAGCGCTCATGGGCCTTCCTGTCCTCTGCTTTAGAACTGCCTGGCCTTGGAACTGCCTAGCCGTAGATCGTTGCCTCGTCGTCGGAGTCCTTGGAGATCCGCCGGGCGAGGTAGAGACCTTCCAGGGCCAGTTCGACGGCGGCGGCGCGCTGCCCGTCGTTGGTT
Organism: Arthrobacter sp.; assembly: GCA_035467435.1. GTDB lineage: Bacteria > Actinomycetota > Actinomycetes > Actinomycetales > Micrococcaceae > Arthrobacter. The sequence goes on from DATITT010000163.1 coordinate 1,742, forward strand.
GCGCCCAGGCGCTCACTGATCTCGTCGTAGAGGCCGGATCCGTTGAGGGACGGGAGGTTTTGGAGGAACTCCCGCGCGGTGACCAGTTCCCCGGTGGTCACGGTGGTGTGCCCGTCGAGCGCGGCGACGAGTGCACCCATGTCGATGCCGTGGAAGTGCGCCCGGACGGCTTCTGCGGTGGCCGTGCGCAGGAGGTGGTCGAGGATGTCCTGTTCCCGCCCTTCCTCACCGGACTCGAACTCGATCTTCCCCGCGAGGACTTCGACGGCGGCGTCCAGGTCGATGATCCGGGCGACGGCCTCGTCCTCTCCGCGCACACTGGCCCGGCGCAGGGCCGCCGCGGCAACAGTTTCGGCACCGGCGATGGCGAACCGGGCGGACACCCCGGAGGTCTGGTTGATCGCCGGGGACTGCCGCAGCGCCCGGGTGTAGCGGGCCAGGATCTCGAGGATCACCGGCGGCACGCCGGCCACCAGCTGCCCCTCCTGCCGGATGACGGCAACCTCGTCGTCGAGCTCTATCGGGTAGTGGGTGCGGATCTCGGCGCCGAAGCGGTCCCGCAGGGGCGTGATGATCCGGCCGCGGTTCGTATAGTCTTCCGGGTTGGCGGACGCAACGACGAGGACGTCCAGCGGCAGCCGCAGCACGTAGCCGCGGATCTGGATATCGCGCTCCTCCATGACGTTGAGCATCGAGACCTGGATCCGCTCGGCGAGGTCGGGCAGTTCGTTGATGGCGATGATTCCGCGGTTGGAGCGCGGGACCAGGCCGTAGTGGATGGTTTCCGGGTCCCCGAGACGGCGGCCCTCGGCCACCCGCATCGGGTCGACGTCGCCGATCAGGTCCGCGACGGAGGTGTCCGGCGTCGCGAGTTTCTCGACGTAGCGTTCCGAGCGGTGCCGCCACGCCACCCGCAGCCGGTCCCCCTCGGTGAGGGCACGGGCCCGGGAGTGCTCCGTGATGGGTTCGTACGGGTGTTCGTTCAGTTCCGAGCCCTCGATCACCGGCGACCACTCGTCCAGCAGCCCGGCCAACGTGCGGAGCAGGCGGGTCTTGCCCTGCCCCCGTTCTCCCAGCAGGACGACGTCGTGCCCGGCCAGCAGGGCCCGCTCAAGCTGGGGCAGGACCGTCCGGCGGAAACCGAACATCCCGGGCCAGGGATCCTGGCCAGCGGCGAGCGCGGCGATCAGGTTGTCGCGGATTTCGCGGCGCAGGTCCTTGTGAACGTGGCCGGAGGCACGCAATTCACCAACAGTGAAGATATCGGGGCGATCACTCACTCTCCTACCGTAAACCTCCACCCGGCGGGGAATCGAGGAAATCTTTCGGATTTCCGCGCATCGGGCCCCGTGCGGAATACGCTGGATGCTGATGACTGCAGCAACGCCGCCGGCACCATCGGCGCCACCGGGACCCCCATCGAGGGAGCAGGGCACGCTCCTGCTTCTGGTGCGCCACGGGGAGACGCCGACGACGGGCACGGTACTTCCGGGGCGTGCCCCGGGGCTGCATCTTTCCGAGCGGGGCCGGGCACAGGCCGAACGGGTCGCGGAACGGCTCGAGGGCTTGCCCATCAGCGCCCTCTACTCCTCGCCGCTGGAACGCACTCGCGAAACAGCGGAGCCCACGGCAGCCCGCACCGGACTGGAAGTGAAGCCCGACGACGGCCTGCTCGAATGCGACTTCGGCGACTGGACCGGCGCCGCTCTGGTTGATCTGACGGGCCTGCCGCAGTGGCAGACCGTCCAGCACAACCCGTCCGCCTTCCGGTTCCCGAACGGTGAGAGTTTTCTGCAGATGCAGGCGCGGATCGTCTCATCGATGGAGGCCCTGTGCACCGCCCACTCCGGGGGCGTCATCGTGTGCTTCTCCCACGCCGACCCCATCAAGGCCGCCGTCGCCCACGCCCTGGGAACGCACCTGGACCTCTTCCAGCGGATCGTCA
>DATITT010000164.1:0-14372 GCA_035467435.1 Arthrobacter sp.
TGGTCCGAGGCCAGCTTGAAGGCGTCCGGCTCCTTGGCCACGAAGCCGGCCAGGATGACGTTGTCGGTGGTGATCGCTTCGACCTGCTTGTTGCGCAGCGGCTCGAGGCAGGCGGAGTAGGTGGCAGCCGGGACGAGGATCGCTCCGTACTTCTCGACGATCGTGGCGGCCGGCGTGGAGCCGGTCACGGAGCAGACGTTCTTGCCCGCGACGTCTTCGGGCTTGGTGATGGACGTGTTGTCCTTGTTGACCATCAGTGCCTGGCCGGCCTCGTAGTACGGGCCGGCGAAGTCGACTTCGGTCTTGCGCTTGTCGTTGATCGTGTAGGTGGCGACGATGATGTCGACCTTGCCCTGCTTGATGAACTGCTCGCGGTTGGCGGAGACAGTCTCGACCCACTCGATCTTGTCGGCGGGGATGCCCAGCTTGCCGGCGATCAGCTTGCCCATTTCGACGTCGAACCCGACCGGCTTGCCGTCGAGGCCCTTCTGGCCGAACAGCGGCTGGTCGAACTTGGTGCCGATGATGATCTTGTCCGCGGATGAAAGCTTGGCCATGGTTGTGTCGGCAGCGAAGCTCGGCTTCTCGGCCACGGGCGGGTTGGAAGAGGAGGTGCTGCCGCCGCAGGCGCTCAGGCTGAGGGCCAGAGCTGCTGATGCGGCAACCAGAAGGGATTTCCTTCGGGTCAAAAATGCCTTCATGACATTCCTTTCATTGGACGGCCGCCTTGCGGCGGCCAGGGTGCGAACTCGGAGGGAACTCAGTGGGTGAGCAGCTTGGAGAGGAAGTCTTTGGCGCGGCTGCTCTTGGGGTTGGTGAAGAACTCTTCGGGGGTGGCGTCCTCGACGATCTGGCCGCCGTCCATGAACACCACGCGGTGCGCGGCCTTGCGGGCAAAGCCCATCTCGTGGGTGACCACGATCATGGTCATGCCCTCCTTGGCCAGCTGGATCATGACGTCGAGGACTTCGTTGATCATTTCCGGGTCCAGCGCGGAGGTGGGCTCATCGAAGAGCATGACCTTCGGCTTCATGGCCAAAGCGCGGGCGATCGCCACGCGCTGCTGCTGGCCGCCGGAGAGCTGGGCCGGAAGTTTGGGCGCCTGGTGCCCGACGCCGACGCGCTCCAGCAGGGCCATGGCGTCCTTGTCGGCTTCGGCCTTCGAGAGGCCCTTGACCTTGATCGGGCCGAGTGTGACGTTCTCAAGAATCGTCTTGTGGGCGAAGAGGTTGAACGACTGGAAGACCATGCCGACGTCGGCGCGCAGCTTGGCGAGTTCCTTGCCCTCTTCGGGCAGCACCTTGCCATCGATCTTGATGACGCCGTCGTCGATCGTCTCGAGGCGGTTGATGGCACGGCACAGAGTTGACTTGCCGGAGCCCGACGGTCCGATGACGACAACAACCTCGCCCTTGCGGACATGCAGGTTGATGTCCTTCAGGACGTGCAACTCGCCGTAGTGCTTATTGACGGCATTCAGGGAGACGAGGGCATCGCCGGGTACTTGAGTAGTCATAAGAAGAATCTAGCGAACATCGGCGGATTATGACCGCAATCACTCCGACTTCCTACAGATCGTGATTCAAGAGATACCTGCAGGTCAGGCTGCCAGCGGCGTCCTCGGGTATTCTGCGGGGCCGGCCGGGGCATCTTGGCCGTCCGCCCGCACGTCCGCGCCGTGCCGGACCGGCGCGGGCGGGCATCCGCGCTAACCTGTGGGCATGAGTACCGATCCGCAGCACCAGCGAGAGCCGGCCACAGCCGGAAAAACAGCCGGAAAGCCAGCCGGGAAGACAGCCGGAACGTCTGCCGGGAACGCCGCGGCAGCGACCGCCGGCGAAGTCCGCGACATTCCGGCCCCGGCCGGGATCCGGCACAAGGGTCCGCTGGAGCTGCGGCGCAAAGCCGCCAAGGTCACGATGTCAGACCAGACCCTGCTGGACACGAAGGGACCCGGCCAGTTCGTCCACACCGACCCGTGGCGTGTCCTGAGGATCCAGAGCGAGTTCGTGGAAGGATTCGGCGCGCTGGCAGACCTGGGCCCGGCGGTCAGCGTCTTCGGCTCGGCGCGGACCCTTCCCGGCAGCCTCAACTATGAACTCGCCGTCCAGGTGGGGCGCCAGCTGGCCGAAGCCGGGCTGGCAGTGATCACCGGCGGAGGCCCAGGCTCGATGGAGGCCGCCAACAAGGGCGCCGTGCAGGGCAACGGGGTGTCCGTGGGACTCGGCATTGAACTGCCCTTCGAGCAGGGGATGAACCAGTGGGTGGACCTGGGCATCAACTTCCGCTATTTCTTCGCCCGCAAGACCATGTTCGTGAAGTACGCCCAGGGGTTCATCGTGCTGCCGGGAGGCCTCGGCACGCTGGACGAGCTCTTCGAAGCAATGGTGCTCGTCCAGACCCGGAAGGTCACTTCCTTCCCGATTGTCCTGATCGGAACAGCGTTCTGGAGCCCCATGGTGGAGTGGATCCAGACCACGCTGGTGGCCGAGGGAATGATGGCCGAGGAGGACCTGGACCTGCTGCAGGTCGTGGATGATCCGGCGCTCGCCGTGGAACTCGTGGTGGAAGGTGCCGCCCGGCACCGGAACCCCAACGGCAGCACCAACGGGAACGGGTCCGGCGCCGGGGGCGCCGGCGGCACGCGGCGCTGACCGGCCACCCGTCGGACCCGTCGCCGTCTGGCACGATGGGGGAGTGAGCTACTTTCTGGTCTTTCTGGCGATTGCGCTTGTCGGCGCCGCGTTCCTCCTCGGCACCGGCCGGTCGTCCCGCTTCTTCCGCGGCCGCCGCGGGCAGGACGCCGGCTCAGTGCGGGCCCTGGATGACGGCTTCGACCAGCCGGTCGCCAACCTCCCTCCGGTGCTGCTGCCGGCCAAGGCGGAGCCGGCCGACGTCGACCGTCTCCGATTCGCCGTCGGCCTGCGGGGCTACCGAATGGACCAGGTGGACCAGGTGCTGGATGACCTGCGGGACCAGCTCGCCGCCAGGGACAGGAAAATTGCGGACCTCGGGGCGGAACCGGGACGACGAAGGCGGCCGGAACCGGAGCGGGCCCCGTGAGCACCGACCCCCCAAAGGCGCAGCTCCCGGCGGCGGAGCAGCGGCACAGCCGCGGGAATGCGGCGGACGGAACCGGCAGCCCCGGGCCCCGGGACCTGACCGTCGCAGCCCGGAGCGGCGTCGCAGCAGCGGCGGCCCGGGCGGCGAAGTGGCCCTGGTGGGTTCAGGTGAGCGGACTCTATGTCGCCGCCCGACTCGTCAGTGCCTGCATTTTCGTGGCCGCCGCCCTGCACCAGGGCGTGAACCCCTGGTTTCCTGCCAAACCGGACTATTGGTCCTTCATCAATATCTGGGATGCCCGCTGGTACGGCGACATCCTGCAGAACGGCTACCCGGAAGTCCTCCCGACCGACGATGCCGGGAACGTCCAGGCGAACGCCTGGGCCTTCTATGCGCTCTTTCCCTTGCTGGGCCGGGTGGTCGCGGGGCTGACCGGACTGCACCCGGCGTTCAGCCTGACGCTCATCGCCATGGTGTGCGGGCTGGGCGCGGCACTGGTCATCTACAGACTGTTCCGGCACAAGGCATCGCACCGGACCGCGCTCTGGGGAACGGTGTTCGTGTCCACCTTTCCGGTATCCCCGGTGCTCCAGGTCCCCTACGCCGAGTCGCTGAACCTGCTCCTGCTGGCCACGGCCCTGCTGCTGGTGGTGACACGCCGCTACCTGTGGGCGTTGCCCGTGGTCGTGCTGATGTGTCTGTCCCGGCCGACGGGCGTGCCGTTCGCGGCGATGGTGGGGCTGCTGTTCCTCCACCGGGGGTGGCAGCACTACTCGGCGTCCCGCCGCCTGGCACGCGGGGAAGACCCGGACGCGGCGGGCGGCGGTCAGTCCGGCGCGGTGCCGCACACCGTCCCCCAGCTCTGGGCGCTCGCCGGGCTGACGGCAATCAGCGGATTGGGCGCCCTGATGTGGCCGGGGATCGCCTGGGCTGTCACCGGGGACATCCAGGCGTACACCAAGACCGAAACCGTGTGGCGCGGCCACGACCTCGTGCCGATCAAGCCCTGGTTCGACACCGGCAGACTGCTTTTCGGGCCGGTGCTGGGTGTGCTGGCCCCTTTCGTTTTTGTGGCGCTGTTCACCGTGCTTATGATGAGCCGCCCGGTGCGGGCGCTGGGTACGGAACTGCGGCTGTGGTGCGCCTGCTACATGGGCTACCTGCTGCTTTTCCTGCACCCTCAGACGAGCACTTTCCGGATGCTGCTTCCGCTGTTCCCGCTGGCCCTCAGTGCGGCCCTCATCTCCCGGTCCCGCGCATACCGCGGCACGGTGGTGGTCATGTTCGTGCTGCTGCAGATTGTCTGGATCGTGTGGCTGTGGGCCTGGGCTCCGCTGCCCGGCGGAGGGGACTATCCGCCGTGACGTACGGCACCTTTGGCGGCTACCGGCCCGGCAGGACGCGGCGTGTCGGAAAGTCCAACGATTAGCTACAGCCGCGTTGTTACGCGATAATAGTTGGTAAGCAAGGACAAGAAGCAAACTGAGTATATGGCCCTGATGGCACCCATCACGGCCGCCGGGCAGCTTGATTGACTACGCGGACGCAGCCCGGCCGGGCTGGTATGTCACTGGACTAATGGAGGGGATATTCCTTATGGCGGCAATGAAACCACGCACCGGCGACGGCCCGATGGAAGTAACCAAAGAAGGACGAAGCTTGATCATGCGTGTTCCGCTCGAAGGCGGCGGACGGCTCGTGGTCGAACTTAATTCCGCCGAAGCTGCCAACCTGAAGGAATGCCTCGTCGGCGTTACCGAGTAGCTTCACCGCACCCTTTGAAAGCGGGCGGGGTCCGCAGCCGGATGGCTGCGGACCCTGCCCGCTTTTTTCGCTTTATCGTGGGCGGACCCGTCCGCTTTTTCGCGTCTACCGGCCGGGTTGTCCGCTGCCTGGAGCGTGGCGTCCCGGCGGCTACGTTCGGTCTGCTACTTCTTGACGGCGACCAGCAGGCCGTCGCCGGTGGGCAGCATGGCCGACGCGAGGCGGTCGTCGTCGCGGATGGCCTTGCCCACCTGGCGCAGGATCACGGTGGTGGCCTCCCGCGAGGCCGGGTTGCCGACGCGGTCCTTGTCCAGCGCATCGTTGACGATCAGCAGGCCGCCGGACTTGAGCAGGCGGATGGCCTGTTCCACGTAGCCGGGGTAGTTCGGCTTGTCGGCGTCGATGAAGACCAGGTCGTAGGCGGCGTCCGTCAGCCGGGGGAGGACGTCGCGGGCGCGGCCGGAGATGGTCCGGGTGCGGTTGGCCGGGCTGCCGTCCTCCTGGAATGCTTCCCGCGCGGCTTTGAGGTGTTCGACGTCGACGTCGATGGTGGTCAGTACGGCCTGCGGACCCAGGCCACGCAGGATGCAAACGCCGGAGACGCCGGCGCCGGTGCCAATTTCGACAGCGGTCTGGGCCTTTGAGGCGGCGGCCAGCACGGTCAGGACGGCGCCGACGCCCGGGCCGACCGGGGTGACGCCCAGCTCGAAGGACCGTTCGCGCGCGTGCAGCAGGACCTCATCCTCGGCAGGCAGATCTTCTGCGTAGGACCAGCTCGTGGACTTATCGGCGCTCATGGATTTCGCTTTCTGGGCGGCAGGGGGGATTGTTCCCTCAATCGTACTGTGTCAGGTGCTGCCCCGCCGTCAGGCGCCCCCGCTGCGGCGGTCACAGTGCGGCCCGCGCCGGGCCTCGCTGGCGGCGTGATGCCGCGGGCGAGGCGGCCGTTCTGCCGTGGGCGGAAGGCCCGCCAGCGTCAGGAAATTCCCAGCTTGTTTTGAAACAATGGATATCCGCTCATCCGCGTGGTGATCGGCGCCGAATCACTGATGCAGGAGCTTGCAGCCGCAAGCACCGCCCACGGCGTAAGCACCATCCAGGAGGGGAGCGGACAATGTCGGTAGTGGCAGCTGTCCCTGCAACTGAAGAGTCCCAGCCCGCGGCGGAGGCCGAGTGGGTCCGGCCCACCTGGGAGGAAGTGGTCACCAACCACTCCGCGAAGGTGTACCGCCTCGCGTACCGGCTCACCGGCAACAAGTACGACGCCGAGGACCTCACCCAGGAAGTGTTCGTCCGCGTCTTCCGTTCGCTGGAGAACTTCAAGCCGGGAACGCTCGACGGGTGGCTGCACCGGATCACCACCAATCTCTTTTTGGACCAGGCGCGGCGCAAGAGCCGGATCCGCTTCGACGCACTGGCCGACGACGCCGAATCCAGACTGCCCGGACGCGAGCCTGGCCCGGAACAAAGCTTCGAATTCAACAACCTGGACGTCGACGTGCTGGCCGCTCTGGAGGAACTTCCCCCGGATTTCCGCGCCGCCGTCGTCCTCTGCGACCTCGAGGGCCTGTCCTACGACGAGGTCGCCGTGGCCCTGGGCATTAAGCTTGGCACCGTCCGGTCCAGGATCCACCGCGGCCGGACCATGCTGCGGGAGAAGCTCGCACACCGCGACCCGCGGCCGCCGCAGACCGCCAAGGCCTCGCTTAAGCCGCGGCTGAAGATGCCGCGCATCGCCGGTCTCCTCTGAACCAGGCGATGCGTCTGCTGAAACGACTGCTCCAGGGACCCCATGAACGGCGGCCCCGGCACCTGGACTCGTGCGCTGAATGCCGGCTCCAGCAGCGCCGGGAACGCCGGTACCTGGAGCGTCTGCACGGCGCTGAAGTGCCTGTGGCCAGCGATGACCTGACCGCCCGGCTGCTGGCACGCACCGCGGACCTGGCCGGCAATGAAAAGCCGGCCTCCCGACAGGCGGCGGCCCACGGATTCCGTCCGCCTCTCCGGGCTGCGGTACTCGTCGCCGGAACCGCGGCAGCCGCCACCGCCCTGCTCGGCGGATCCGCCTACCTGATGGGCGGGGAGCGTGCCCCGACGGCGGCCGGAGCGCCCGCCCCAGTCTTTCTGCAGCGTGGCCTTGCCGGCTCCGGGGCTGCTGCTGCTGCTGTCGGGGCCGGGGTGCCGACGGGGTGGAGCCTCACCGGCGAACCCGATTTCACACCGGCCGGAGCACTCACGGGAGCGCAGCTCGCCACCTTGCGCTCCGAGGGCTGGGCCTGCCCCGAGCTCCGCGAACTCGGTTACCACCTTGTCTGGGCCAGGGCCGGGGTGCTCGCCGGCAGCGACGTCCTGGAACTGCGTCTCACCGACGGCCGGAATTCCGCCACCGTCCTGGAACACCACAGCGGCGAACAGTACAGCGGCGCACGGCAGCACGGCGTACCCGGGCAGTCCGGCAATACGGCCGGCGGGACTCAAACCGCCCTGCCCGCACCGGTCAACGCGCTCACGGGCCGCCCGGCGGCGGCGGACGGCTTCACCGTCGCGACAGTGCCAGCGGGGAGCGCCGCGATGGGCGACGCCGCGGCGGGCCGCGGGATGCTGTGGATCAACCATGCTGCGCCCTTCACCGCGATCTACCAGACGGGCGGCGTCACCTTCACCTACGTGTCGGACCAACCGGCGGAGCAGGCCGACGACGGCGTGGCCTCCCTGGTGCGCGCCGGCTCCGCCGCGACGGGGCCGGCCGGTGACGGGGGATCCGGGCGGGACGGGGGATCCGGGCGGGACGGAATAATCGACGGCGCCGGGGCGGCCCCCGTGGACGGGACAGCGTCCGGCGACGGGGACAATTTCACCGCGCGGCTGCAGCGCGGCCTGGGCAGGATCGTGGAGCTGCTGGCCCCGTGACGGGCGGATCAGCCCAGGGCAGGCGCCGTGTGTCACGGCCGAATCGTCCCAGCTCCGATTGAGAGGGTAATCTTCCTACAGTGCTTGGAATCAATGGACCGGAGTTCTTACTTCTGCTGATCATCGGCCTTCTGGTGATTGGTCCCAGTAGGCTGCCCGAATACACCCAGAAACTTGCCAACATCGTCAAGGAAGTCCGCCGGATGGCGTCCGGGGCGCGGGAGCAGATCAAGGACGAGGTCGGCATCGACATCGATGACGTCGACTGGAAGAAGTACGACCCCCGGCAGTACGATCCGCGCCGGATCATCAAGGAAGCGCTGCTGGACGATGACATCAAGCCGGTCAGCGCAGGCGCCCCGGCGGTAGCCACTGTGGCGGCGGCGTCCGCGGCCGCCGCGGAGCGCCCGCCGGCCCGCACCGTCGAGCGGCTCCCGGACGGCGAGCCGGCGCCCTTCGATTCCGAAGCGACTTAGCGGGGCTGCAGGCCCAGCGGCTTTCCCTTCAGACCGCGCGGGACCGATGCGAGCTTCCCGGCGATGTCCAGCAGTGCTGCGGCCGCCGGGGTTTCGGGACGGCCCAGCACCAGGGGAACCCCGGCGTCGCCGCCCTCCCGCAGCAGGATGTCCAGCGGGATTTGTCCCAGCAGCGGAACGTCGGTGCCCACCGTGGCGGACAGCCGTTCGGCGAGCACAGCGCCGCCGCCATTTCCGAACAGCTCCATCCGGCCGCCGTCGGGCATTTCCAGGTACGACATGTTTTCCACGACGCCGGCAACGCTCTGGCCGGTCTGGGTCGCGATGGCGCCCGCCCGCTCGGCCACATCCGCGGCGGCAGTCTGGGGGGTGGTCACGACGAGGATCTGGGCTTTGGGCAGCAGCTGGGCCACGGAGATGGCGATGTCGCCGGTGCCGGGCGGAAGGTCCAGGAACAGGGCGTCGAGATCGCCGAAGTAGACGTCGGTGAGGAACTGCTCCAGGGCCCGGTGCAGCATGGGCCCGCGCCACGCGACCGGCTGGTTGCCGGTGACGAACATGCCGATCGAGATGACTTTGACCCCGTACGCCACCGGCGGCAGGATCATGTCATCCACCCGGGTGGGGGCCTGCGTGATGCCCATCAGCGCCGGCACGGAGAAGCCGTAGACGTCGGCGTCCACGATCCCCACGCGCAGCCCCTGGGCGGCCAGCGCGCAGGCCAGGTTCACCGTCACGGAGGACTTGCCCACGCCGCCCTTGCCGCTCGCGACGGCGTAGACCCTGGTCAGCGAGCCGGGGTCGTTGAACGGGATCCCGCGCTGCCCGCCGGCGCCGCGGAGCTGTTCCTTGAGGGCGTCGCGCTGCGCCTGCGTCATGACGTTCAGTTCGACCTCGACGCCGGTGACCCCGGGTACGGCGGACAGCGCCGCCTCGCAGTCGGCGGTGATGGTACCGCGCAACGGGCAGCCGGCAATGGTCAGGAGCACCGAGACCCGCACCCGGCCGCCGTCGGACACTTCCACCGCGTCCACCATGCCGAGCTCGGTGATGGGACGGCGGAGCTCGGGATCGATCACGGTGGCGAGGGCGGCGTGCACGGCCCCGTCCAGAGGGGAGGCCGGGGAGATGCCCTGGGTGGTGCTGTCCTGGCTGGGGTTCATGCGGTGAAGGCTCAATTCTCGGGGGAAGCGGGGTGCGCCGACGCGCCGGCGTTGTCCGGTCCGGCACTGTGCAGCGTGTCCGGTGCGGTGTCGGGATTCTTGGCGGGTTTGGGGCCGGTCTTGCTGCCGGACTTGACCCGGGGGAGTTGCTGGGTCCGGGGGCTGCGCTGCTTGTCGCGGCGGTCCTTCAGCTTTTCCTTCACCTTGTCCCGCGGCGACTCGTGGACGCCGGCGGACGGATCGTGGGTGCGCAGTTCCTCCTGCGCTTCCAGCATGTCCTCAAGCAGGCTGCGCAGTTCGGCCCGGACGTAGTCGCGGGTGGCGACTTCGCGCAAGGCGATCCGCAGCGAGGCGAGTTCCCGGGTCAGGTATTCGGTGTCGGAGAGGTTGCGTTCCGCACGCTGGCGGTCCTGCTGGAGCGAGACACGGTCACGGTCGTCCTGCCGGTTCTGGGCAAGGAGCAGCAGCGGCGCGGCGTAGGAGGCCTGCAGCGAGAGCATCAGGGTCAGCAGGGTGTAGCCGAGCGCCCGGGAGTCGAACTGCCACTCCACCGGGGCAAAGGTGTTCCAGGTGAGCCAGAGGACGACAAACACCGTCATGTAGACCAGGAACTGCGGCGTGCCCATAAAGCGGGCGAAACCTTCCGTGGTCTGGCCGAAGGCGTCCGGGTTGGGGGAGAACTTCGGCAGGATCCGCTGGCGGCCGCTCAGGGGTGTATCGAGGCTTCCCTTGGCCGATTTGCTGCCCGGCCGGACCTGGGGGTTCCGTGGTGTGCTGTTATCAGCCAATGCGGCCTCCAAGCTTCCTTATCGGGACATCGTCCTCGTGGGCGCGCCAGTCATCGGGCAGCAGATGATCCAGCACATCGTCAACAGTCACCGCCCCCACAAGCCGACCGTCGCTGTTGACGACGGGGAGCGAGTTGAGGTTGTAGGTCGCCAGCGTGCGGGCCACCTCGCTGATGTGGGCCTGGTCCGACACCGGCTCCAGGGTCTTGTCCACGAGGTTGCCCAGCGGCTCGGGCGGCGGGAAGCGCAGCAGCTGCTGGATGTGGACGACGCCGAGGAACCGGCCCGTGGGCGTCTCCAGCGGCGGCCGCGCAATGAAGATCGAGGACGCCAGGGCGGGGGAGAGCTCCTCGCGGCGGACATGGGCCAGGGCTTCGGCGACGGTGGCTTCCGGGGGCAGGATGACCGGGACCGGGGTCATCAGGCCGCCGGCGGTGTCCTCGTCGTATTCGAGCAGCCTGCGGACGTCGTCGGCGCCTTCGGGTTCCATCAGCTGGAGCAGTTCCTCGGCCTGGGCGCTGGGCAGTTCAGCCAGGAGGTCGGCGGCGTCGTCCGGGTCCATTTCTTCCAGCACGTCCGCGGCACGGTTCACGTCGAGGGCGGACAGGATCTCCACCTGGTCGCCTTCGCGCATCTCCTGCAGGACGTCGGCGAGGCGTTCGTCCTGGAGTTCGCTCGCGACCTCGAAGCGGCGCTTGTCGGACATCTCCTGCAGGGCTTCGGCGAAGTCCGCAGGCTTGAGGTCCTCGTGGGTCGCGACGAACTGGGTGGCGGCCTGGGGCTCGGTGCGCGCGTCCGGCTGCGCGTCTGCCCAGTCAATGATCAGGGTCTCGTTGCGGCGCAGCCGGCTCAGCGGGGAGAGGGAATGGCCGCGGCGGACAAAGAGCTTGCTGACAAACCAGTCGCCGGAGCGGTGCTTGTCCATCGCGATGTCCTCGATCGTGGCGTCCCCGCTGCCGTCGGCGAGCGTGACGCGGCGGTCGAACATCTCGGCCACCACGAGGGTTTCCGCGCCGCGCTGTTCGAAGCGCCGCAGGTTGACCAGCCCGGTGCAGATGATCTGGGTCTGGTCGATCGAGGTGATCCGGGTCATCGGCACGAAAACGCGCTTCTTCCCGGGAACCTCGACGACGATGCCCACCACGTGCGGGGCGCCCCGGGTGCCGCGGGAGAGCACGACGACGTCGCGCAGCCGGCCCAGACGGTCGCCCAACGGGTCAAAGACGTCGAGTCCGAGGAGGCGCGCAACAAACACTCGCGTAAGATTTGTGCTCACCTGTACAGGCTACCGAGTTCGCTCTCTTTTAGCTGAATTTACAGCCGGTGCCCAGCCGGATAGGTAAGAATAGGCGTATGTCAAACATTTTTGGTGCTCCCAAGGCCGGCGCCCCCACCGGCCCGGACGAGGCCCGCAGTGTCCCCAAGGGCGACACCGTCGGTTCCTACAACTCCTACCTGGATGCCCAGAAGGCGGTGGACTACCTCGCGGACCAGCAGTTCCCGGTGCAGATGGTCTCGATTGTCGGCAACGACCTGAAGATGGTGGAGCGGTTCACCGGCAGGCTGACCTACCCCCGGGTTGCCCTGTCGGGGGCACTGAGTGGCATGTGGTTCGGCCTGTTCGTCGGCATCCTGCTCTCCTTCTTCTCCACGACGCCGGGGTATTTCTCCATCGTGACCTCCGTGCTCATGGGCGCGGCTTTCTTTATGCTGTTCGGCATCGTCACGTACGCCATGCAGAAGGGCAAGCGCGACTTCACGTCCACGAGCCAGGTGGTGGCGACCAACTACGACGTGGTGGTGTCCTTTGAGGCGGCGAACGAGGCCCGGCGTCTGCTCCACCAGCTTCCGATGACCCAGCATGACGCCTCGGCGTCCGCCGGATACGCCCAGCGCGACTACCAGCACCAGCCGTACCAGCCCGGTCCCGGGCAGGGTGGTGCCCAACAGCCGGGCCAGCAGGGCCACGCCCCGCAGCGCCCCGCGGCCTGGAACGACCCCTACGGCCAGCGGACCCCCGACGCCGGCGGCCAGCAGCCCGGCGGCCAGCAGCCTGGTGCACAGCAGCCTGGTGGACAGCAGTCCGGTGGACCGCAGACCGGCAACCCGCCGGCCGAAGGCCAGCAGGCAGAGCCCCACCTCCGACCGGCAGGGTCTGCCGATACCGCGGCGGAGACGGAAGAGGTCGCCAAGCCGGCCGGGTTCGCCTACCCGGACCTGCCGGACGGCCGCCCGCAGTACGGGGTCCGCGTCACCGATGCCCCCAAGCAGGGTCCCGACGAGGGCGGTTCGCAGCACTAACCGGCAACGCAGAAGGCCTCCGCCCCGGATTGATCCGGGCGGAGGCCTTTTGCATGTCAGCGGCAGTGTCAGCAGCGGTTACCGCCGGCCGGCACGGAACTAAGCGGTCTGTCCGTCAACTTCCTGGTAGATTCCCGCCATCCAGGACTCGACGTCGTCGGCCTTGCGGGGCAGGGCCGCGCTGAGGTTGACCGGACCGTCGGCGGTCATCAGGATGTCGTCCTCGATCCGGACGCCGATTCCGCGGTATTCCTCCGGGATCGCGAGGTCCTCGTCCTTGAAGTACAGCCCGGGTTCGATCGTGAAGACCATGCCGGGGGTAAGGACGCCGTCGAGGTACAGTTCGCGCTTGGCCTGGGCGCAGTCGTGCACGTCGAGGCCGAGGTGGTGGCTGGTGCCGTGCGGCATCCAGCGGCGGTGCTGCTGGCCCTCGGCGCTGATGGCCTCTTCCACGGAGACCGGCAGCAGCCCCCAGGCGGCCAGCCGTTCCGCCAGCACGGTGGTCGAGGCGGTGTGGATGTCGCGGAACCGGGTGCCGGGCTGGGCGGCGGCAAAACCGGCGTCGGCGGCGTCCAGCACAGCCTCGTAGACCTTGCGCTGGATTTCGGAGAAGGCGCCGTTGGCCGGCAGGGTGCGGGTGATGTCCGCGGTGTAGAGCGAATCCGCCTCGACCCCGGCGTCGAGCAGCAGCAGTTCGCCGGCGTTGACCTTGCCGGTGTTCCGGGTCCAGTGCAGCACCGTGGCGTTGTTGCCGGAGGCCGCGATGGTGTCGTAGCCGAGTTCGTTGCCTTCCTCCCGGGCACGCGCGAAGAACGCCCCTTCGACGACCCGCTCGCCGCGCTGGTGGGTGAGTGCCCGGGGCAGGACCTTGACGACCTCGGTGAAGCCCTGCACGGTGGCGGCGACGGCGGTTTTCATCTGCTCGATTTCCCACTCATCCTTGAGCAGGCGCAGTTCGGAGAGGGCCTCGGAGAGCTTCTCGTCGAGGGCGTCCAGGATGCCCAGGTCCAGGTTCTCCGGGTCCTTGGCGGTGTTGTAGCGGGCGGTGTCCACGAGGGCGTCGATGTTCTCGTCCACCTTGCGCACCAGCCGGATGGAGATCCCGCCGATTTCGGGGGCGCCCACGTTCTTGGTGATGCCAAGTTCGAGTTCGGTGATGTCCGCGGTGTCCAGGCCGAGGCGGGCCTTGAACTCGGCCAGGCTGGGACGGGCGCCGATCCAGAATTCGCCGGACCGGGACTCGGCGTAGAACTGCTCGGTGTCGCGGCCGGCCAGCGGGCGGAAGTACAGCGTCGCGTGGTGGTGGCCGCCGTCGTCGCCCTTGCCCGCCTCCACGGGTTCCAGGATGAGCACGGCGTCGGGCTCGTGGTCCAGGCCCAGGCCGGTGAGGTGCGCGAAGCCGGAGTGCGGCCGGAAGCGGTAGTCGCAGTCGTTGGAGCGGACCTTCAGCGGACCGGCGGGAATGACCAGGCGTTCGCCTTTGAACTGCTCTGAGATGGCGCGCCGGCGGGCGGCGGCGTGGCCGGCGACGGCGTCGCGTTCCGGGAGCTGCTCGCGGGACGGGGCCCAGTTGCTGGCCATAAACGCCTTGAAGGCGTCGGAGCTGGGCCGCTGCGAGCGGTTGTTGACGCGCTCATCGAGGGGCTGGGAAGCGGAGACTTGGGTGTTATCTGCATCTTTCACCGTCCCATAGTCTCACCAGCGGAGCGGCTTAGGCCAACCGGCCGGCGGCGTCCATCCCGGCTGGCGGGCGGCGATCTACTAGGCTGGTGAGGTGAGAATCGACCTGCATGCCCACTCGAACGTATCCGACGGCACCCAAGCGCCCGGCGCGGTGATGGCTTCGGCGGCGGAGGCGGGGCTCGACGTCGTCGCCCTGACCGACCATGACTCCACCGACGGCTGGG
>DATITT010000165.1:0-14567 GCA_035467435.1 Arthrobacter sp.
ACGTCGTACCCGCCGGCGTCACCGCCCCATCCAGAACACGCGACGGATAATTCAACCGCCCCACCGCATTCTTCGACTTCGACACCACCCACACCCCACCATCATTCAACTCCACCTCAGTGGTCTTAAACCCCGGATAGATGATGGCGCCCGTAATGAGGACGGCGGAGGCAACGGCGAGGCCGGTTCCAGCCATCAAACGTCGGCGGCGGGCGGTGAGAGGGCGTGCCGCACCCGGTCGGCGGGTTTTTGGCCGCAGGGCGTCCAGAAAGGTCTTCATGTGCGCGGTGTCCCCCAGAGTCACGGCATCCAAGCATGGGGCATGGGCCCCGGTTGGTGCCGGATAGCTTTGACTATCGCATATTGCTATCGATTAGAGAAACCCGCGGTGTTACACCCGGCAGGAAGGGCGTTGGCGCAGCTCAGGGCCGTTAATCCAGGACCAGTCCGTGGCCGCTGCCGCGTCGCAGCTCCACCGGGTGGATTTCGCCGAAGCCCCGGACATCTTCCGCTGGCCGCGGGTGCAGGACGAACCGGTCGTCCTGTTCCAGCGCGGCCGCGGTCATGGAGTCCACCAGCACCGTTCCCGGGTCCGCGAGCGCGGTGAGCCGTGCCGCCAGGTTGACCGTCGGGCCGTAGATGTCGCCGAGCCGGGAGAGGATCCGCCCCCACACCATGGCCACCCGGGCCTGCGGCAGGATCTCGTCGTCGGTGAAGGCCTGGCACAGGGCCAGGGAGATCTCGGCGCCGGCCGCGGGGGTCTCGGCGATGTACAGGACTTCGTCGCCGACCGTCTTCACCAGGCGGCCGCCGCCCACCGAGATGATCTCGGCGCACTTGTTCTCGAAGCGCTGCACCAGCTGCGCGAGGGTCTTTTCGTTCATCCGGCGGGACAGGCTCGTGTAGGAGACCAGGTCCGCGAATCCGACGGCCCGTGCCAGCGGCAGCGGGGCGTCGTCCTCGTCGCCTTCGCGGCCTTCCTCGCTGGACGCCAGCCCGGCTTCGGCGCGCACGGCAAGGCGCTGGACGCCGGCGTTGAGCTGGCGGCGCCAGGAGTAGAGCAGCATTTCCTCGAGCGCGTCCACGAGGGACGGCAGTTCGCTGACCAGGTGTTTGCGGGCCACGGCGTCCGTCACTCCCTGGTTCTGGACCATGTCCTCGACGAGGGCTTCGACCTGCCAGACCACCATGCGGTCGGTCATCTGGCCGATGGCGCGGGTCACGGAGATGGCGGCTTCCTCGGTGAGTTTGTTGGCGCGGACCAGGTCCACGATGGTGTTCAGCGCAGCCTGGTCGCGTTCGGTGAAGGCAACGTCCTCGTCCCCGATGTTGGGGAAGCCCAGGGCCCGCCAGAGTTTCCGGGCGGAGAGCAGGGACAGTCCGGCGCCGGACGCGACTTCACGGCGGCGGAGCTTGCGTTCCCCGCCGAGCAGCCGCTGCTCAAGGGCTTTCAAGGCGACGCGTTCGGCGGATATGGTTCCGGTGGGCGGCGTGGCCGCAGCCGCCGGCGCGGTGCTTTGGAGTCCGGCATCGGTATCGGACCCGGCGTCGGACGGGTCCGGGCCGGGGTCCATGGAATCGGCGTCGCCGGGTTCGGCCGGCGCGGTGCCGGGCTGCCCGGCAGTGGCGGCGTCCGCGGCGTCATCGGTGCCTTCGGCGATGGAGTCGAGGACGGCTGCTTCGAGGCTGGCGGTCTCGACGAAGGCATCGGAAACGTGCGACGGCTCCTCGGCCAGCAGTCCCGTTTCCCGGTGCACGTTGTCAGCGCTCAGTTCTTCCACCTTCTCTCGTCTCGTCAGCCCAGGCCCCATCGGCGTAGTACGGCCCTCCCCCGGCGCCCAGGACCCCGCCCTGCGGGAGGTCATGGATGGCGTCGAGGATGAAGTTGCGGAACGTTGCGGCTTCCGGAACATCGGGGACCACCGTGCTGGAGGGGTACCCGGTATCCAAGGATATATTCCCGGAGCGCAATACGCGTTGGAGCAACGACTGATGGACAACCACATTACGAATCGTGGCCAGGGAGACCTGCTGGTCCCGCCGCCGCAGCATGCCGTACCGGGCAACCAGCCGCTGGCTCGTCAGGGTGTACTTCGTGGCGTGCCAGCTCATGACCTTCGGCAGGCAGTAGCCCAGCAGCACCCAGGCCGCCAGGGTAATGCACGCCCCGATCAGCCACGGCGTCCATTCCCTGGTGGACTCCTTGATCAGCGGGGCCACCCGGGCCGGCCCGCCCTTCACAATCCAGGCGCTGGCATAGGCGGCCAGCGCCGGAACCAGGATAAACAGCAGCGCCGGGACAATCAGGGTCCTGGGCTGCGGCCGGGTCACCACAATGACTTGCTCGCCCGGGAGGAGCTCTTTACGCATAACCGCTTTCGTGACCCGCATCCTGGCCGGGACGTGTCCAGGGCCGCAGGTGCACCACATCACCGGCCGTCACCACATGCTCGTGTCCACCGGAGTCCACCACCATGAGTGAGCCGTAGTCATCCAGGCGTGTGGCGTGGCCAATGATCTCGTGGTCGCCGGGCAGCTGGGCGCGGACCTGTTGGCCCAGCGTCGTCAGCAGGTGCTCGACCCGCTTGTGCAGTGAGGGGCCGCCGGCCATCCCGGCGGTGGGATCGCCGTCGGCGTTGCAGAAGCTGCGGTAGAGCGTGGCGAACCGGGACAGGAAGCTCTTCAGCAGCTCGGTCCGGTCCACGGTGGTCGGGTGTTCCAGCAGGACCGACGTGGCCGTGGGCACCGGGAGTTCGGCCTCGGTGAGGGTGACGTTCAGTCCGGTCCCCAGCACGACGGGCGGCACGGCGCCGCCGGCCATCGGGCCCAGCTGGGCCAGGATGCCGGCAATCTTCCGGCCGCGCACCAGGACGTCGTTGGGCCACTTGAGTTCAGCAGGGATGCCGGCCGTTTCCAGCAGCGCCTCGCGCAGGGCCAGTGCAGACAGCAGTGAGAGCCAGGAGTAGCTCTGGGTCGGGAGCGGGCGTCCCTCGGCGTTGACCGGGCGCAGCACCAGCGAGACGGAGACGGAGCTGCCGGCCGGCGCCTCCCAGCGGCGGTCCAGCCGGCCGCGGGCGGCGCTCTGGTATTCGGCGGTGAGCACGGTGAGATCCGGGTAGGCGCCGGGATCCTCGGTGACCCCGCGCAGCAGGTCCGCATTGGTGGAGCCGGTGGAGTCCACCACCGTGAGCCGCGGAATGCCGTTGGCGGAAAGGAACGCCTCGTCACTGAGTGCATTCACATCAAGGGGCGGACGGTCCGGGGCTTCCTGCGCGGCTTCCATGCTTTGAATCCTACCGAGTTACGCCGCCGTCGGCTCCGGCACCGCCCGAACGAACGTCCCCACTTGTGAATGCCACCAACGGCGGGTTGGGCCGAAACGCCGCGGATTTCCGGCGTCGAACCCGCAATAGTGGGGAATTTCGGCGGTGCCGGCTGTTCACTGGACCATGGGAAGCCGCAGGAAACTCAGAGGAAGATGTCAGGTATCAGCCGGTTTTCCGGGGCGCCCAGGCTGTACGGGGTGAAGTCCGTGACGCCCGCGGCCGCGAGGACCTGCTCGTCGGTGTAGAAGTTTCCGCTCCAGCTGCCCGATTCCGGGATCGCATTGCTGCTGGTCAGGACGGCGTGGGCCGCATCCCCCATGATTTCAGGGCCGCGGGCGCCCTGGACGATCTTTTCGCCGCCCGGCATGTTGCGGATCGCGGCCGTGTTAATCAGGGTGCAGGGCCACAGCGAGTTCACGCTGATGCCGTCGACCTTCAGTTCCTCGGCGAGGCCCAGGGTGGTCAGGCTCATGCCGTACTTGGCCATCGTGTACGCCAGGTGCATGCCGGCCCACTTGGGGTCCAGGTTCAGCGGCGGGGAGAGCGTCAGGATCTGTCCGGCGCCGGATTCGCGCAGCGCGGGCAGGGCAAGCTTGGAGAGCAGGAAGGTGCCGCGGACGTTGATGTCCTGCATCAGGTCGTAGCGCTTCATGTCGACGTCGTCGGTTTTGGACAGGTCGATCGCGGAGGCGTTGTTGATGACGATGTCGATCCCGCCAAAGCGTTCGACGGCGGCGGCCACCGCGCCGGCGACGTCGGCGTCGTTGCGCACGTCCCCGACCAGCGGCAGGGCCTGGCCGCCGGCTGCCTCGATCTGTTCGGCGGCGGAGTAGACCGTGCCTTCCAGTTTGGCGTGCGGCTGGCCGGTCTTGGCCATCAGGACAATGTTGGCACCGTCGCGCGCGGCGCGGGTGGCGATGGCCAGGCCGATGCCGCGGCTTCCCCCGGAGATGAGGATGGTGCGGCCCTGGAGGGAACCGGCGGCCTGGTAGGGCCCTGCAGCGGTGCCCGAAGCGTCGTTGCTCAAAGTCATGAGGACACTCTAGCCGACGAATGTTACTGGTGAGTAACATTGGCGCGCCGCGGGGGTCGGGGCAGCCCTGGCCGGTCCCGGAGTCGTGGTCCCGGTGAGAGTTGGGGCGAATATTGTAGGTTCTCTACAGCGGCATGGGCCAATAGCGTCATTAGACTTGCCATCAAGGCCCGGCTTTTGTGGATACCAGCTAAAGCGCCACGCAGGACAGGGCCGGCGCACCGCAGCACCACACGATTCAGCAGAACATCAGCTACAGAGCCGGAGACACTTGATGAGCCACGATCTGACCACGACCGCGGGAAAGATTGCCGATTTCCGCGACCGCCAGGCCCGTGCTGAGCAGCCCTCCGGCCCGGAAGCGATCGAGAAGCAGCACGCGCGCGGCAAGAACACCGCCCGCGAGCGCATCGACCTGCTGCTGGACGCAGGCTCCTTCGTCGAGTTCGACGCGCTCGCCGTGCACCGCTCCACCGCCTTTGGCATGGAGAAGAAGAAGCCGCTGGGCGACGGCCTGGTGTCCGGCTACGGCACGGTGGACGGCCGCCCCGTGGCCGTGTACAGCCAGGACTTTTCCGTCTACGGCGGCTCGCTGAGCCAGGTCAACGGCGAGAAGATCGTCAAGGTCCAGGAATTCGCGCTGCGCAACGGCTGTCCCGTGGTGGGCATCCTCGACGGCGGCGGCGCCCGCATCCAGGAAGGCGTCGCCTCGCTCGCGATGTTCGCGGACATCTTCCGCAACAACGTCCATGCCTCCGGCGTCGTCCCGCAGATCTCCCTGATCATGGGCCCTTCCGCCGGCGGCGCGGCCTACTCCCCGGCCCTGACCGACTATGTGGTCATGGTGGACAAGACCTCGCACATGTTCATCACCGGCCCGGACGTGATCAAGACCGTGACGGGCGAAGACGTGGACATGGAAACCCTCGGCGGCGCCCGGCAGCACAACGCCAACACGGGCACCTCCACCTACCTCGCCTCCGACGAGGCCGACGCCATCGAGTTCGTCCGCGAACTCCTGGACTTCCTGCCCTCCAACAACCTCGCCGAGGCCCCCGTGCTGGAGCACACCCAGGAGCCGGAGCTCGACGACGACGACCTCGCCCTGGACGCGCTGATCCCGGACTCGGCCAACCAGCCGTACGACATGCGCAAGGTCGTCGAACAGATTGTGGATGACGCGCACTTCCTGGAGATGCAGTCCCTCTACGCCCCGAACGTGATGATCGGCTACGGCCGGGTCGAGGGCCACACCGTGGGCATTGTGGCCAACCAGCCGATGCAGTTCGCCGGCACCCTGGACATTGCCGCCTCGGAGAAGGCCGCCCGCTTCGTCCGGCACTGCGATGCCTTCAACATCCCCATCATCACCCTTGTGGACGTGCCGGGCTTCCTGCCGGGCAAGGACCAGGAGTTCCAGGGCATCATCCGCCGCGGCGCGAAGCTGCTCTACGCCTACGCCGAGGCCACCGTGCCGAAACTGACCGTCATCACCCGCAAGGCCTACGGCGGAGCGTACATCGTGATGGGCTCGAAGAAGCTCGGCGCGGACCTCAACCTGGCCTGGCCCACCGCGCAGATCGGCGTTATGGGCGCCCAGGGTGCCGTCAACATCCTGTACCGCCGCGAGCTCGCCGCCGTCGCTGCTGACGGCGGCGACGTCGAGGCCAAGCGCGCCGAGGTCATCCGGCAGTACGAGGAAGAACTGCTTAACCCCTACCAGGCCGCCCAGCTCGGGTATGTGGACGCGGTCATTGCCCCGTCCGAGACCCGGGTGC
The DNA here is from genome assembly GCA_035467435.1 of Arthrobacter sp. Taxonomy (GTDB): domain Bacteria; phylum Actinomycetota; class Actinomycetes; order Actinomycetales; family Micrococcaceae; genus Arthrobacter. Next base: position 6,138 of record DATITT010000165.1, read on the forward strand.
AGATCATCAAGGGCCTGCGAGCCCTGCGGGACAAGCGCGCCAGCCTGCCCGCCAAGAAGCACGGGAACATCCCGCTGTGACGCCCACCCACCCCGCGGTAGAGCCCGGGGAGACGCCGGCGGCCGGGCAGCCCCTGTTCGCCGTGGTCAAGGGCGAGCCGACGCCGGAGGAGCTCGCTGCGCTGGCCGCCGTCGTGCTGTCCGTGGGCAGCGGCGAACCGGCCGAGCCCCAAAAGCCGGGCGCCCGGCACTGGATCCGCCGGCAGCAGCTGCAGCTGGCCCCGAAGCCGGGGCCCGGTTCGTGGAAGCGCAGCCGCGGCTAGGGCACCCGGGCCGCCGGCCCGAGCCCGCAGTGTAAGTTCAGCAACCCTTTCATAACAGCCCCGGTAGGGCTAGTGTTTTTCGGGTGACTACCGAACCCACCGAAAACACTGCCGCCGACAACACGGTTCCAGTGCGTCCGCGCACCGCCATCGACGTCGTCGCTGATGCCTTCACGGACACCCTGATCCGGCTTAACCCGAGCTTCGCCACCGAACTCGGGCTCGCCGGGCACGAGACCGAATACCAGGACTTCTCCCCCGCCGGCCACGAGGAATTCGCGGGTGCCGCACGCGAGGCCCTGGCGGCCCTGGACGGCCTGGAGCCAGCGGACGACGTCGACGCCGTCACCCTGGATGCCATGCGCGAGCGGCTGGGCCTGCAGCTGGAACTCCACGCATCCGGCTGGGACCTGGCCGAGCTGAACAACATCGCCTCCCCGGCGCAGGAGATCCGGGCGATCTTCGACCTCATGCCGACGGACACCGCGGCGCAGTGGGACCACATCGCGGGCCGTGCGCACAATGTTCCCGCCGCCCTGGACGGTTACATCACGTCGCTGCGCTCCGCCCTGGAGTCCGGCAAAGTTGCCGCCGCACGCCAGGTGAAGATCGTAATCGAACAGACCACCAAGCACGCCGCAGAGGACGGTTTCTTCGCGAAGCTGGCCGCCAACGCCAAAACCGCGGACGGCCCGCTGCCCGAGGATGTGCAGTTCAGGCTCGACGCCGGCGCTGCCTCCGCACGCGTGGCCTACTCCCGGCTGGCCGGCTTCCTGGAGTCCGAACTGCTGCCCGTCGCCCCGGCAAAGGACGCCGTGGGCCGCGAGCGCTACTCGCTGGCCTCCCGCGCGTTCCTGGGCGCCGCGGTGGACCTGGAGGAAACCTACGCCTGGGGTGTGCAGGAACTCGACCGCCTGATCGCCGAACAGGAGCGGGTGGCCGGGGAAATCCGCCCCGGCGCCACGATCGAGGAAGCCAAGGAGGTCCTGAACAGCGACCCCGCCCGGCAGCTCAAGGGCACCGAGGCCCTCCGGCTGTGGATGCAGGAACTCTCCGACAAGGCCGTGGCCGACCTCGCGGGCGTGCACTTCGACATCCCCGATGTCATGAAGACCCTGGAATGCAAGATTGCCCCGACCGATGAGGGCGGCATCTACTACACCGGCCCCTCGGACGACTTCAGCCGCCCGGGCCGCATGTGGTGGTCCGTCCCGCCGGGCGAGGACACCTTCACCACCTGGGCCGAGACCACCACGGTCTACCACGAGGGCGTCCCGGGCCATCACCTGCAGGTGGCGACCGCCACCTACCGCCGCGAGCTGCTCAACAAGTGGCGCCGGAATGTCTGCTGGACCTCCGGGCACGGCGAAGGCTGGGCACTCTACGCCGAGACGCTGATGCAGGAACTGGGCTACCTCAAGGATCCGGGCGACCACATGGGCATGCTGGACATGCAGCGGATGCGGGCCGCCCGCGTGGTGTTCGACATCGGTGTCCACCTGGAGCTGGAGGTGCCCGAGCGTTGGGGGTCGGGCACCTGGACTCCGGACAAGGGGTACGGGTTCCTCAAGCAGAACCTCGCGATCAGCGAAGGCCAGCTGAACTTCGAGTTCACCCGCTACCTCGGCTGGCCGGGCCAGGCGCCGTCGTACAAGGTGGGCCAGCGGCTCTGGGAGCAGATCCGCGCCGAGCTCGAATCCCGCCCCGGCTTCGAGCTGAAGGCCTTCCACACCAAGGCCCTCAATATCGGCTCCGTCGGCCTCGACACCCTCAGGCGCGCGCTGCTGGGGTAAGTCCTGGACCACCCGCCGTCGCGGAGGTCCCGTCGTACCCTCAAGAGACAATCACCACATTCGGCGTGGGAATAACTTCACAAACGGGCAGTTTTCCGGCGGATTCCCGCTGGTGGAGCGGCCGCGGCCGAAAAGGTGCCGCGTCATATTTCTCAACATGCTTTCGCCGTGCTAGGTGCGCCGGACCTAGCGTAATCCAGTGAGCACTCAGACAAGCACCCCCGCACCCGCCGGAAAGACCGGCTTCCAGCTGCCCAAATGGGCCGGCTCGTTCGGCTTCCAGATCATCGCCGCCCTGATCGTGGGCCTGGGACTGGGCCTGCTGGCCAAGTACACGGGCAGCACCAAGGCGAGCCCCAACGCCCTCGGCGCCACCCTGCAGACCATCGGCTCGAGCTACGTCTCGCTGCTGCAGACCGCCGTACTACCCCTCATCTTCACCGCCGTCGTCAGCTCCATCTCCAACCTGCGCGCCGTCTCCAACGCCGCCCGGCTGGCCTGGAACACGCTGCTCTGGTTCGCCATCACGGCTCTGATCTCCGTGCTGATCGGCATCGGCCTGGGTGTGTTCCTGCAGCCCGGCGCCAACACCGGCATCACCCAGGAAGCCAAGTACGCCGGAAAGTCCGGTGACTGGTGGGCGTTCCTGACCGGGCTGTTCCCGAAGAATTTCCTGGGCCTCGGCGCCAGCACCACTGTCACCGAGGGCGCCGCCACCACCGCGGTGAGCTTCAATGTCCTGCAGATCCTGGTGATCGCGATCGCCGTCGGCATCGCAGCACTCAAGGTGGGCAAGGCGGCCGAGCCGTTCCTGAACCTCAACGCCTCCGCCCTCGCCGTGATCCAGAAGGTCCTCTGGTGGATCATCCGGATCGCCCCGATCGGCACCGTCGGCCTGATCGGCAACGCCGTGGCAATCTACGGCTGGGACACCATCGGCTCCCTGGGAAAGTTCACCTTCGCCATCTACGTGGGCCTGGCCCTCGTGCTGTTCGTCGTCTACCCGGTCCTGGTCCGCGCCCACGGCCTGTCCATCAGGCAGTACTTCTCCGGCGTCTGGCCGGCCGTGCAGCTGGCCTTTGTCTCACGCTCCTCGGTGGGCACCCTGCCGCTGACCCAGCGCGTGACCGAACGCAGCCTGGGTGTCCCCCGCGCCTACGCCTCCTTCGCCGTCCCGCTGGGCGCCACCACCAAGATGGACGGCTGCGCCGCGATCTACCCCGCCATCTCGGCGATCTTTGTGGCCCAGTTCTTCGGCATCCAGCTGGACTTCACCCAGTACCTGCTGATCGCCCTCGTCTCCGTGCTCGGCTCCGCCGCGACCGCCGGCACCACCGGCGCCGTCGTGATGCTGACCCTGACGCTCTCCACGCTGGGACTGCCGCTGGCCGGCGTCGGGCTCCTGCTGGCGATCGACCCGATCCTGGACATGGGCCGCACCGCGGTCAACGTGGCCGGGCAGGCCCTGATCCCCACGATCGTCGCCAAGCGCCAGGGCATCCTCGACGAGTCGCTGTACAACGCGCCGCGCACCGGTGACCCGTTCGCGGACGACGCCGGCAACACAGCAGACGACGACGGCACCGCCGCTGTCGACCCCTCCGCTGCCGGCGCTCCCGCGGCGCCGCCGGAGGGCCGCGAATTGGCCGACGCCAAGTCGTAAGCGCCGGAAGTTAACCCAGAAGTCCCCGGGAGGTTCCCGGGGACTTCTGTGGTTTTACCGTGTCAGGGAAGGCCGCGGCGCAGCGGCCTAGCGTCCGCGTCCGCCGATCACACCCTTCTCGACGGCTTTGGCGACGGCGTCTGCCTCGGCATGTGTCAGGGTGCCGTCGGTGACCGCCGTGTCCAGCTTGGTCTTCAGTCCCGCAGCGCGGTCAGCCTGGGCCGCGGTCCGCAGCTCCTCCAGGGCCGCGGTGACCTTGGATTCCTCAATGCCCAACGACTCCGCCAGCGACTTCGCCAGTGCCGCTTCCCTGGTGGCGCGGTCCGGCTTGGAGCCCTCGGCCGGCGGGGTGGTCGGCTTGTTGGCCGCGCGGAAGGCCTGCAGGGCCTCGGTCACCTTGGCCTCGTCGACGCCGAGCTTGGCAGCCAGCTCAGTAGCCTGCGCGGCGCCGCGCTCTCCGCCACGGCCGTGTCCATGGCCGCCGCGCATGCCGTGACCGTCGGCGGTTCCGGGCGTTGCCTCCGCGGAAGCGCTGGAGCTGGGGGTGGGGGTCGGAGTAGTGGCAGCTGACGCCATCCCGGTAACTCCGAGGCCGGCGCCCAGTGCCAGTGCCCCGGCCGAAACGGCGAGCGTCATTCTCTTCGTACGTGACATGTGCAGTCTCCTGGTCTGCAGCCTGGTGACGGCTGCGATTGGTGGTTGTCTCTTCCAAGACGTAGGTCAAGTCTCTGCCGGACCCTTCTGCGGGAGCTGTTCGGAACCTTTCATCTTCCTGTGAAGGCTGGTGGCCGCCACCCGGCAGGGATATGGAAAGGGACGGGGGCGGTTGCCTGCCGTGTTCCGGGCAGGCCCGGAAGAAAGTTGCCCTGAGTGCAAACATGCACGTAGTGTAATTGCGTGCCCCCGTCACCGTCCCCCAGCGCAGCCGACCCGCCGGCGTCCCGCCCGCCATCCGAAACGCCGTCGCGCCGCGAGCTGAACAAAGCAGCCACGCGCCAGGCCATTACGGCGGCCGCCCTGGCCCTGCTCCGGTCCAACGGCCCCGGCAACTTCACCGTCGAGGACATTGCCGACGCCGCCGGCATCTCCCGCCGCACCTTCTTCAACTACTTCAGCAGCACCGAAGCGGCCATTGCCGCCGTCACCTTCGGCTTCCTGGACAAGGCACTCCAGCAGTTCCGGCTGCGCCCGGCCGGGGAACCTTTCCTGGAATCGGCCCGGGCAGCCCTCATGGAGCTCGCAGACCCGATGACGGTCGCCCCGCTGGCTGAGCTGTACAACCTTGGCCAGGCCCATCCGCAGCTCAGCCGGTCCGAGCTGGAAGCCTGGGACCACAGCACCGCCCAGATCATTGCCGCGGCCCGCGAGCGCCTCAGCGAAGGCGCCGAGCTCGACGAGCTGTACCTCCGCGCGCTGGCCGGGTCAGTCATCTCCTGCGGCAAAGCCGCCATGGACGTCTGGTTCCTGCGGTGCGGCGGATCCCTCACCCCGGAATCCCTGTCCACCCTCCGGCAGCTCCTGATCGATTCCCTGGGCCTCCTGGGCTCCGGATTCGCCAGTCCCGGCACGGTCCCCCCAGCCACCCAGGCCACCACCCCGGACGCCAACTCCACGCCCACCTCCACCGCCACCCCTTCCCCAGATCGGCACTGACATGGCCCTAATGCTCTACCGCCTCGGCAAGTTCTCCTACCGCCACCGCTGGCTCGTCATCTCCGTGTGGCTCGCAGTCATGGTGGCCGTCGGCGGAGCGGCAGCCGCCTTCCACGGCACCCTGTCCAATAACTTCCAGATCCCCGGCACCGAAACCCAGCAGATGGCGGACAAGCTCAAGACCGAGCTTCCCTCGTCCTCCGGCGGCTCCGCCAGCGTGGTCTTCGAAGCCAACGACGCCCAGTTCAGCCAGGCGGGCAGGGACGCCGTCAGCGCTGCGCTGACCAAGCTCGAAACCCTCCCGGACGTCCAGGGCACGGTCGATCCGTTCGCCACCCAGGCACAGCTGGACCAGGCCGCCACCGACCTCGCCGCCGGCAGGGAGCAGTCTGCTGCCGGCAAGGCCCAGCTGGAGACGGCCGCTGCCGAGCTCGCCGCCGGAAAGGCCCAGCTGGACGCTGCCGAACAGCAGATGGCGGCCGCCGGTATGCCGGCCGCCGCGATCGAGGCACAGCTTGGCCAGCAGAAGGCAGCCCTCGCCGACGGCCAGGCAAAGCTCGACGCCGGCACCCAGGAACTGGAGGCCGGCGAGGCCAAGCTGGCCCTCGGCGCACGCCAGCTGGAGGCCTCGCAGGGCCTCCGCTTCGTCTCCGAGGACGGCAAGGCCGCGATCGCCCAGGTCCAGTTCAAGACCTCCATCAACGGCCTCAACCCCGAGGTCCGCCAGGAAGTCCAGGACATCGCCAAGGAGGTGTCCGCCGCCAACGTCACCGCGCTGCCCAGCAAGGAAATCAGCGAGGACATCTCCGAGCTCTTTGGCACCGCCGAGATTATCGGCATCGCGGTTGCCGCCCTCGTCCTGATCATCATGCTCGGGACCCTGATCGCCGCCGGACTTCCGCTGCTGATGGCCGTCGTCGGCGTCGCCGTTGGTGTCGGCGGCACGTTCGCCCTCAGCGGCGCCGTGGACATGAGTTCCATCTCCCCGATGCTGGCGCTGATGCTCGGCCTCGCCGTCGGGATCGACTACTCCCTGTTCATCGTCAACCGGCACCGCGGCCAGCTGCTTTCCGGCATGGACCCCGAGGAGTCCGTGGCCCTGGCCACCGGCACGTCCGGCAACGCCGTGTTCTTCGCCGGCCTGACCGTCATCATCGCCCTCGCCGCCCTCGTGGTCCCGGGCCTTCCGTTCCTGGCCGTTATGGGCCTCTCGGCCGCCGCCACGGTGGCCGTCGCCGTCGTCGTGGCCCTGACCCTGACGCCGGCCGTGCTTTCCCTGATCGGCCGGAAACTGATCTCCAAGCGGGCCTGGGCCAAGGCGGAGCAGCACAACGCCGCTCCCGGCCACGAAACCGAGGACCGCGCCAAAGACGAATACCGCAGCAGCCACGGCTGGGGCGGCATCGTCACCAAGCATCCGTGGCTGGCACTGCTGGCCGGAGTGGTCCTGCTCGGTGTCGTGGCCCTGCCTGCCAGCCAGCTGCGGCTCGCACTGCCGGACGCCAGCTCCGAGCCGGTCGCCTCGCAGGCCTTTCAGGCCTACGACGTCACCAAGCGCAGCTTCGGCGAGGGCATGACCGGCCCGATCATCGTGGTGGGCGACCTCCCCGAGGGACTCAGTGAAGCCGAGGCGCAGGCCAGGCAGTTCGACGTCGCGGACATCCTGCGCGAGACCGAGAATGTCACCGCGGCCGTGCCGCTGGCCCTCAGCGAAGACCGCCGCACCGCGGTGTTCCAGGTCATTCCGAACGAAGGCCCGGCCAGCGCCAGTACCGTCCAGGTGGTCTCCGAACTCCGCGCCGAAAAGGGCCAGATCAAGGACACCACCGGTGTCAGCATCGGGCTCACCGGACAGACTGCCGGCAACGTCGATGTCTCCACCAAGCTCGGTGACGCACTGCCGCCGTACCTGGCGATCGTGGTGGGCCTCTCCCTGATCCTGCTGCTGCTGGTGTTCCGCTCCATCTGGGTGCCGCTGCTGGCCACCGGCGGGTTCCTGCTCTCGCTCGCCGCCGCCTTCGGTGCCGTCGTCGCTGTCTACCAGTGGGGCTGGCTCGGGGCCATCTTCGGCGTCGAGAACCCGGGCGCCGTGCTGAGCTTCCTGCCGATCATCCTGATCGGTGTGCTGTTCGGCCTGGCCATGGACTACCAGGTGTTCATTGCGTCCGGCATGCGCGAGTCGTACATGCACGGCGAATCAGCCAAGCACGCCGTCCGCTCGGGCTTCAGCCACGCCGCTGCCGTGGTCACCGCGGCCGCGATCATCATGGTCAGCGTGTTTTCGGGCTTCATTTTCTCGCACCTGAACATGGTCCGGCCGCTCGGCTTCGCCATGGCCTTCGGTGTGCTGATTGACGCCTTCGTGGTCCGCATGACGATCGTCCCGGCCGTGATGTACCTGCTGGGCGAAAAGGCCTGGTGGCTGCCGCGCTGGCTGGACCGCATCCTGCCGGACGTGGACGTGGAAGGCGCCAAGCTGCGCAAGCCCGCGGCTGCTGTCCCGGGTCCCGTGGCGGAAGCCGCCGGGGCGGCTGTGCGGTAACCCACTCCGGTATCCAACCAGTGCCCGACCAGCCGCCCGCTGATCACTTCGATCGGCGGGCGGCTTTGTTGTCGGCACGTTCGGCGCGGCTGGCGCCCGGCGCGGCTGGCGCCCGACCACGACGGCGACGGCATGGCTGAGGCGGCGCTCGTGACGGATCTTCGTTTAGGTCGCACGTTGGCCCTGCCTCCGGGCGCGTAGAAGAACCTGGGCTCGTTGGCGGCGTTGGCGGCGATGGCTCGGGCTCCTTGCCACGGCCAGGTCCGGCTCCGTCTCCTCCTCAGCTTGACGGACAGGTGTTCCTGGCAGGGGTGGGGCGGTGGAGTGGTGGCTGTGGCCGGTGGGGGTGGTGACTTCGAGGGTGTGTCTGGGTCCGGGGCGCGGTCTGGAGGACCAGCCGGGGGTTTCTTTGGTGTGGTTGCAGGCTTCGCAGAGCCCGGCGCCGTTGCTGTGGGTG
>DATITT010000166.1:0-3355 GCA_035467435.1 Arthrobacter sp.
ATGAGCCACGACGGCGGTATCGCCACGGCGACGGTCATCGCCGAAGGCTGAGCGCCACCAGCGACGGAACACGCCACACCTCCCACAGCGACTGCACCGCGAATGGACTGAAAACCATGATCAGCGCCTACACCGGAACCCAGATACGAGAGACTGAAAAGAGCTTTCTCGAGGCACGCCTGGGTACCGGCGCGGGCGCTGTTCTTATGCAGCGGGCCGCCCACGGGCTCGCCAACTCGGTGGTCCGCGAACTCCGGGCCCGCGGGGAGCGCCTCTACGGCGCCAGTGTCACCGTGCTGGCCGGCAAGGGCAACAACGGCGGGGACGGGCTGTTCGCGGCCGCCATGCTGGCTGGCCGCGGCATGCGGACGACGGCGGTACTCACCGCGGGGGAGGCCCACCCGCAAGGACTGCAGGCCCTGGAAAAGGCGGGCGGCCGGGTGATCCGCCTGACCCAGGGGAACGTCTCTGACGCGTCGGCAGCCGCCGCGGCCTCCGGCGTCGTGATCGACGCGGTCCTTGGCACGGGCGCCCAGGGCGGCCTCCGCGGCCCTGCCGCGGAGCTGATCGAGGCGCTGGGACACTCCCGGCCCGGGCTCGTGGTGGCCTGCGACATTCCCAGCGGCGTGGACGCCGACACCGGGGAAGCCCATCTCCCCGTGCTCCACGCGGAGCTGACCGTGACGTTCGGAGCGGCCAAGGCCGGACTGCTGGCCGACCCGGGGGCGGACTTCGTCGGCCGTGTTCAGGTGATCCCGATCGGGATCGAGGCTGCCCTGCCGGAGCCGGCCCTGCTCCGGCTGCAGTCCGGGGACCTCGCCGCGCTCCTGCCCCGCCCCGAGCGGCGCTCCCACAAGTACTCCCGCGGCGTCCTGGGCGTCGTGGCCGGCTCGCAGCAGTACCCCGGCGCCGCCGTACTGGCGTGCCGCGGCGCGCTGGCCGCCGGCGTGGGCATGGTGCGTTACCTCGGCCCTCCGGAGGTCGCGGACCTGGTCCGCCGGTCCTGCCCGGAAGTCGTGTGCGGCTCCGGCAGCGCCGCGGACGCCCACGTCCAGGCCTGGCTGCTGGGACCGGGGATCGACGAACACGCCCACGAGCAGCTCGAACGCGTCCGCGACGCCGCGGCTACCGGGCTTCCCGTCGCGGCCGACGCCGGGGCACTGCCGGCCCTGCCCCGGGACCTCGCCCCCCAGTTCGTCCTGACTCCGCACGCCGGTGAGCTTGAAACCCTGCTGGCGCGCTACGGCGCCGCACCCGGCCGCCCCGGGGTGGAGGGCGCCACCCTAGCTGCCGCCCGGCGGGCCAGTGACCTCACCGGGGCCACCGTCCTGCTCAAGGGCGCCACGACGCTCGTGGCCGCTCCCTCGGGGGCCGTCTTCAGCCAGGCCGACGCGACCCCCTGGCTGGCAACCGCCGGCAGCGGGGACGTGCTGGCCGGCATCCTGGGGGCCCTGCTCGCGCAGCTGGCCGGGGGCCCCGGGGCGTTCGCGTCCCTTGGGATCCGAGCCGATGACCGGTGGGCCGGCATCGCGGCGCTGGCCGCCAGCGTCCACGGCCGGGCCGGAAGCCTCGCCTCGGACGGCGGGCCGGTGACGGCGTCGGACGTCGCGCATTCCGTGCGGGAGGTCATGGCCACGCTGTAATAAACGCGCCCGCCCAGTGCGCCGAGTCAGTTAGTAACCCTGCTTACAAGTAGTCTGTCTAGAGAATTTCACCACGCACGAGGAGTACACATGGAAGTCTGGCCCGGAACGGCATATCCGCTGGGAGCCACCTTTGACGGCACCGGCACGAACTTTGCCCTGTTCAGCGAACTCGCGGAACGGGTGGAGCTCTGCATCCTGTCTGACGACCTGAGCGAGACCCGCATCGAGCTGACCGAGGTGGACGGCTACGTGTGGCACTGCTACCTGCCGCACATCCAGCCCGGCCAGAAGTACGGCTACCGGGTCCACGGCCCGTACGAGCCGGAGAACGGCAACCGCTTCAACCCGAACAAACTGCTGATGGACCCCTACGCCAAGGCCATCCAGGGCCAGATCGACTGGGACCCGGCACTGTTCACCTACGAGTTCGGCGACCCCGATTCCCGCAACGACAGCGACTCGGCGCCGCACACCATGCACGGCGTGGTCATCAACCCGTTCTTCGAATGGGACGGCGACCGCCAGCCGCGGATCCCCTACCACCAGTCGGTCATCTACGAGGCCCACGTCAAGGGCCTGACCGAGCTGCACCCGGAGGTCCCCGAAGACCAGCGCGGCACCTATGCCGGCGTCGCGCACCCGGCCGTGATTGACCACCTGAAGAAGCTCGGCGTCACCGCGATCGAGCTCATGCCCGTCCACCAGTTCGTCAACGACGGCACGCTCGAGGAGAAGGGCCTCAACAACTACTGGGGCTACAACACCATCGGCTTCTTCGCCCCGCAGAACACCTACAGCTCCTCCGGCGACGTCGGGCACCAGGTCCAGGAGTTCAAGGCCATGGTCCGCGAGCTGCACAAGGCCGGCATGGAAGTGATCCTGGACGTGGTCTACAACCACACCGCGGAAGGCAACCACCTCGGCCCCACCCTGTCCTTCAAGGGCATCGACAACCAGGCCTACTACCGGCTGGTCGACGACGACCTGAAGCACTACATGGACTACACCGGCACCGGAAACTCCCTCAACGTCCGGCACCCGCACTCCCTCCAGCTGCTCATGGATTCCCTGCGCTACTGGGTGACGGAGATGCACGTCGACGGCTTCCGCTTCGACCTCGCCTCCACGCTCGCCCGTGAGTTCTACGACGTCGACAAGCTCTCCACCTTCTTCGAACTCATCCAGCAGGACCCGATCGTCTCCCAGGTCAAGCTGATCGCCGAGCCCTGGGACATCGGCCCGGGCGGCTACCAGGTGGGCAACTTCCCGCCGCAGTGGACCGAGTGGAACGGCAAGTACCGCGACACGGTCCGGGACTTCTGGCGCGGCGAGCCCTCCACCCTGGGCGAATTCGCCTCCCGCCTGACCGGCTCCGCGGACCTGTACGAAAGCTCGGCGCGGCGCCCCGTCGCCTCGATCAACTTCGTCACGGCCCACGACGGCTTCACCATGCGTGACCTGGTGTCCTACAACGAGAAGCGCAACGACGCCAACGGCGAAGACAACAACGACGGCGAATCCGACAACCGGTCCTGGAACTGCGGCGAAGAAGGGGACACGGACAACGACCGCGTCCTGACCCTTCGGGCCCGCCAGCAGCGGAACTTCATCGCCACCCTCCTGCTCTCGCAGGGCGTGCCGATGCTCCTGCACGGAGACGAGCTTGGCCGCACCCAGCAGGGCAACAACAACACCTATTGCCAGGACTC
>DATITT010000167.1:0-2461 GCA_035467435.1 Arthrobacter sp.
ACGGCTACAACCTGGGCACGTTCTGCATCCTGGACAGGGAGCCGCGGGAGTTCAGCGCCGACGACACCCGGGCGCTGCAGGACCTGGCCGCGATCGTGATGAACGACCTTGAGCTGCGGCTGCAGAGCCGGGAAGTAGTTACCGGTCAGGCCTAGCCGACGGCGCTTCTCAACGCCTGCTGTGCTCAACGCCTGCTGTGCTCAACGCCTGCTGTGCTCAACGCCTGCCGGCGTGGAGCGCCAGTTCCAGTTCGAACCGCGCCTTCGGGTCTTCCAGGGTGTCTCCGAACAGCTCGCGCAGCTGTGCCGCCCGGTAACCCACGGTCTGCGGGTGGATGCCGAGCTCCGCTGCCACCGGGGCGCGCTGGCCCCAGTGCCGCAGCCAGGACAGCAGCGTCTCCGCCAGCCGCTCGCGCTGGGCCGGGCGCAGCCCTTCCAGTGGCGCCAGCCGGCGGGTGGCCAGTTCCGCAATGGCGGAGGGCTCCGCCCCGAGGATCACCTCGGCCAGGTGCTCGTCGGCCCAGATCGGCGGATCGTCGGGGCCGTCCCGGGGCGGCAGTGCAGAGGCTGCCAGCACTGCCAGGCGAAGCGAATCGGGGACTTTTTCCCAGCCTCCGGCCGGCCCGACGGCCGCACCCCGGCCGCGCAGCGCCTTTTCCAGGTCCGCCCGGGCGGCCTTGGACTGCCGTGCCGGAACCAGGGCCACGGCGTCGGTTTCGCGTTCGATGACCAGCGTTCCCGCCCCCAGCCGGAGCCGGAGCCCCGCGGACCGGTTCACCGGCAGGGTCACCACCACCATCCGCTGCGGCAGTGACCAGTCCGCCATGGCGGCCGTCTGGCGCAGGGCCGCCTCATCGGCCTGCCCCAGTAGGAGCAGATCCAGCAGCTCGGTGCGCCGGCGGTCCACCGCGCCGGCCCGTTCGGACTGTTCAAAGGCATACGCCTCGGCGCTGACGGCGGACAGCTCGTCGATGTAGGCCAGGATCGATTCGCCCAGGTCCACCACCACGGTCTGGCCCAGGTGGTGCTCCACGGAGACCCGCGACATCTCCCGGAAGGTCACGCGGGCCCCCATCCGGTAGGCGCTCAGCAGCGCATCCATGCTCCGGCCCTGGCGGAATTCACCGCTCCCCAGGCCCGCCACGAGTTGCCGGCTCTCCTCCGAGAGGGCAGGCAGCCGGGTTCCCGGCAGCTGCAGGAAGCGGTCCAGCGCGGCTGCCACGCCCCGGCGCAGCCCCCGTCCGAAGCGCCCTTCGATCGGCCTGGCGTAGGCCGGCACGAGCTGCGGCACGGCGTCGATGATGGCCTCGACAATCCCCGGCATCATCGGCCGGAGCACGTCGCTGACCTCGCGCGGCAGGGCCAGCCACGGAGGGTCGTAGGCGGGGGAAGCGGGAGTGACGGTCGGGGAAGCGTTCATGACTCTGATTCCAAAGTTGTTGCGGGGAGATAGTTTCTTCACGTCGATCGTATGCCTTGGGTGAAGAACTATGGCCCTGTCTGACATAAGATTGATAAATGATCCGGCTCCGTAAGCTGGCGCGCGCCGCATCTCTACTGACCACCCCACTAGCTCCAGAAGACATTCTGGCGCTGTTCAATCCTGTGTTTTCCGCCCGCCAGTTGCGCGGCGTGGTCACACGGGTGGTTCCAGAAACGGCCGATTCCGCCACCATTTTCTTCCGTCCCGGCCGCGGCTGGCAAGCACACCTTGCCGGCCAGTGGGCCCGTATTGGCGTCGAGCTCGACGGTGTCCGCCACTGGCGGTCATATTCGCTCAGCGCCCCCGCCGGGCAGGACCCGGCCATCACTGTTACTGACATGGGGGCCGTCTCAGGCACTCTGGTGCGTAGCACCAAGCCGGGCGACGTGCTCTTCCTGGCACCGCCGCAGGGCGACTTCGTCCTTCCGGAGCACCCGCGGCCCCTGCTGATGCTCACCGCCGGGAGCGGCATCACGCCGGTCATGTCGATGATCCGCACGCTCGTCCCGCACCGCCCGGACTCCGACGTCGTCCTCATCCACACGGCCCGGACCCCCGCGGATGCCATCTTCCGCGAGGAGCTGGCCGAGCTCGCGGACCAGTTCCCCAACTTCCGCGTCATCCACTGGTTCACCGGCGAACGCGGGCGGCTGGACTTCAGCTCCGCCGCCGGGCTGGAGGAGCTTTGCCCGGACTGGCGCCAGCGGGCCGCGTACGCCTGCGGCCCGGAAGGCTTCCTGGACGACACCGAGGCCCTCTGGGAAGCGGAGACCGCAACCGCTGAGCCAGCCTCGGAGGCCACCCTCACCATCGAACGCTTCAGCACCAAGCTGGCCGGCGGCGCAGGGCACGACGGCGGTGTGGTCACCTTGGAGTCCTCGGACCGCGAAGTCGAAGCCGACGGCGATACCCCGCTGCTCGACGTCGGCGAGGATGCCGGTGTCCTGATGCCCAGCGGTTGCCGCATGGGCATCTGCCA
>DATITT010000168.1:0-3534 GCA_035467435.1 Arthrobacter sp.
TGGGCGGGGCGAAGAACCACGCCATCATCATGCCCGACGCCGATCTCGACAACGCCGCGGACCACCTCGCCGCCGCCGCCTTCGGCTCCGCCGGGGAACGCTGCATGGCCATCTCGGTCGCCGTCGCCGTCGGCGAGGCCGCCGACCTGCTGGTCAAGAAGGTCCAGGACCGCGCCCTCGCCGTCAAGGTCAACAACGGCACGGTCCCCGACGCCGAAATGGGCCCGGTCATCACCCCGGCCTCCAAGGACCGCATCGTGCGGATCGTCACCGAAGCCGAAGCCGCCGGAGCCGCACTGGTGGTGGACGGCCGCGACCTCGTTGTCCCCGGCCATGAGGACGGCTTCTGGGTCGGCCCCACCGTCCTGGACCACGTCAAAACCGGAATGACCGCCTACAGCGAGGAAATCTTCGGCCCCGTCCTCGTCGTCGTCCGCGTCGAGGACCTGGACGCCGGCATCGCGCTGATCAACGCCAACCCCTACGGCAACGGCACCGCCATCTTCACCTCCTCCGGCGCCAACGCCCGCAAGTTCCAGCGCTCCGTCACCGTGGGCATGATCGGCATCAACGTGCCGCTGCCCGTGCCGGTGGCGTACCACTCCTTCGGCGGCTGGAAGGCCTCGCTCTTCGGCGACAAGCACATGTACGGTCCGGAGGGTGTGTCCTTCTACACCCGCGGCAAGGTGGTCACCTCACGCTGGCCCGAACCCACCCACGCCTCCGGCGCCTCCTACAACTTCCCGTCCAACTAGTCCCCACCGCCTCCCTAGCCTCGCAAGCTCGGCCAGGGAACCCTGGCGGCGTGGGCCCACCCGACTACTACCCACCATCGACTGCTCCGCAACCGCCGTTTTGAACGACCAAAACGGCACCTGCGGAGCAACCGATGAGAAGGAATGGAAATGACCGAGAACAAGTTGATCATCGGCACCGCGCCGGACTCCTGGGGCGTCTGGTTCGCGGATGACCCCCAGCAGACCCCGTGGGAACGCTTCCTCGACGAAGTCGCCGAATCCGGCTACAAGTGGATTGAGCTTGGCCCCTACGGCTACCTCCCCACCGACCCCGCACGGCTCGCCGAGGAGCTCAAGGCCCGCGACCTGCAGATCTCGGCCGGCACCGTGTTCACCGCCTTCCACCGCGGCCTGGACCAGTGGGAAACCGCCTGGGAACCGGCCCGCAAGGTCGCCGAACTCACCGCCGCGATGGGCGGGGAACACATCGTGGTCATCCCCGCGATGTGGCGCGACGACGTCACCGGGGAGGCAGTGGAAAGCAGCGAGCTCACCGAAAAGGCCTGGGCCGACCTCTTCGCCGGGCACAATCGCCTCGGCAAGACCCTGCTGGAGGACTTCGGCCTGAAGCAGCAGTTCCACTCCCACGCCGATTCCCACGTCGGCGCGCAGGAGGACATCGAGACCCTGCTCGCCGCCACGGACGGCCAGTACCTCAACCTGTGCCTGGACACCGGGCACGCCGAGTACTGCGGCGCTTCCAGCCTGGAGCTGATCAAGAACTACCCGGACCGGATCGGCTACCTGCACCTCAAGCAGATCAACCCGGACATCCTCAGGAAGGTCAACGAGGAGAACATGACCTGGGCCGCCGCCAACCTGGCCGGTGTGATGACCGAACCGCCGAACGGACTGCCGGACCTGCGCGCCGTCATCGAGGCCGTCGAGGCGCTGAACCGGCCGATCTTTGGCATCGTGGAACAGGACATGTACCCCGTGGCCTTCGACGTCCCGATGCCGATCGCCCAGCGCACCCGGAACTACCTGCTTTCCTGCGGCTCCCGCACCGCCGTCAACTAGCCGTCAACTGGAATTGAGGACAAAACCATGACCAAGACCCTCCGCATAGCTGTCATCGGCGCCGGCCGTATGGGCGCAGACCACATCCAGCGGCTCAACACCCGCATCCACGGTGCGGAAGTTGCCGCCGTCGTTGACGTCGACCTCGCCCGTGCGCAGGCCGCCATCGAAGGCATCCCGGGCGCCGTCGCCCTGGCCGACGCCGACGAGGCCCTCAACAACGGCGACGTCAACGCCGTGCTGATCGCCACCCCCGGCTTCCTGCACGAGGACATCCTGCTCAAGGCCATCGCCAAGGACGTCCCAATCCTTTGCGAAAAGCCGCTCACCCCGGACGCCGCGTCCGCCTGGAAGATCGTCCAGGCCGAGGAACAGCTGGGCCACCAGCGCATCCAGGTCGGCTTCATGCGCCGCTTCGACGCCGAATACGCCGCCCTCGGCAAGATCATCCGCGACTCCGAACTCGGCGAGCTGCTGATGCTGCACCACCAGCACCGCAACCCGACCACCCCGCCCGGCTTCACCAACGAGATGCTGATCAACGACTCCGTGGTCCACGAATTCGACGCGATCCGCTACTTCACCGGCGAGGAAATCACCTCCGTCCAGGTCCGCCTCGGCAAGGCCACCCGGAACGCCCCGGCCGGCCAGCACGACCCGCAGCACGTGCTGATCGAGACCGAATCCGGCGTCCTGGCCGACGTCGAGATTTACGTCAACGCCAAGTTCGGCTACGAGGTGGCCACACAGGCCTCCTTCGAGGACGGCATTGTCAGCATCGGCGCGGACCAGGGCCCGTACACCCGCAGCAACGGCCGCTGGGGCGGCAGCGTCACCCCCGGCTTCGAGGAGCGCTTCAGTGCGGCGTACGACGTCGAAATCCAGTCCTGGGTGGACGCCGCCCTGCGCGGGGAAATCGGCGGCCCAACGGCGTGGGACGGGTACGCCACCGCCGCCTGCTGCGAGGCCGGCGTCGAGGCGCAGAAGAACGGCGGAAAGGTCGCCGTGAAGCTGAACGCCCGGCCGGCCCTCTACCGCTAGCAACCCGGCGGGCCCGCGCCCACGCGGCGCGGGCCCGGCAGCCGCACATCCGCCAGATCCAGCATGGAGTATTCCGAAGTGAAAATCGCCCTCGATCCCACGCCGTTCCACCACTCGCACAGCCTGCTCGAGTTCCCCCGGGTGGTGGCGGACCTCGGCTACCAGTACATGCAGATGACCCCGCACCCCGACTTCATCCCGTTCTTCAACCACCCCAAGGCGGATGACGAACTGGTGGGCCAGCTGGCCAGGGCTTGCCAGGACGCAGGAATCGAAATCGCCTCGGTGCTGCCCGTGCTGCGCTGGTCCGGCCCGGACGAGGACGCCCGCGAAGCCGCCGTCCGGTACTGGAAGCGTGCCATCCAGATCGCTGTGGACCTCGGCGTCAGCACCATGAACACCGAATTCAGTGGACGCCCGGAGAAGGCCGAGGAATCCGAGCGCGCGTTCTACCGCTCCATGGAGGAACTGCTGCCGATCATCGAACGCGAAGGCATCGACCTGCTGATCGACCCGCACCCGGACGACTTCGTCGAGGAGGGCCTGGCCGCGATCCGGATGATCCGCGGCCTGAACTCCAGGAACGTCGGCCTGGTCTACGTCGCCTCGCACAGTTTCCACATGCAGAACGCGCCGCTGGACATCATGCGCGCGGCGGGGGACAAGCTCCGCCTCG
>DATITT010000169.1:0-6039 GCA_035467435.1 Arthrobacter sp.
AGGGCGTGGACCGTGACGACGTACCGGTGCGGGCCGTCGCCCCTGGGCGGGGCCGCCCCCATATAACCGGTGCTGCCGCCGTCGTTCTTGAGCTGGAAGGCGCCGGGCGGCAGGTGGCCGGCCTGGCGCGATCCTGCCCCGGCCGGCAGGGACGTGACGTCCGCCGGGAGGTCCAGCACGGCCCAGTGCCAGAAACCGCCGCGGCCGGGGGCATCGGGGTCGAATACGGTGACGGCGTAGCCGCGGGTCCCGGCCGGGGCACCGCTCCAGCTCAGCGGCGGGGACTCGTCCTTGGCTCCGGCCCCGGTCGAGGCTCCGCGCTGGGCCGGCGGCAGGGTCTGGCCGTCCTGGAATGACTCACTGCTGACGCGGAAGGACGGGGCATCGTGGTGTGCCATGGCTGCCTTTCAGTTGCTGGGGAGTTCTGCACTTTCAGGGTCGCTGCGGGCGGTGTCCGTGGTGTGGGGCGCCCGGCCGCGCAGCTCCATCCGGGTCAGTTCCGCACGGGTGGGCGGGTTGGCGCCGGCACGGGACACGGTGACGGCGGCAGCCCGCGCGGCATGGGCAAGGAGGTCACGGAGGCTTTCGGCGGAGAGCCCGCGCAGGTCCTTGCGGTTCTGCGCCCCCGCCAGGCCCAGGTCCACCACGCCGGAGAGCAGGGCTGCCATGAAGGAGTCGCCGGCGCCGACGGTGTCCGCGACCGTGACGGACGGCGCCGGGAAGTGCGCCTCGCCGGCGGCATTCACGCCCCAGGGCCCTTCGGCGCCGCGGGTGACCACCACCATGGCGGGGCCCTCCGAACCGCCGAGATTCAGCCATCGCCGGGCGGAGTCCAGCGGATCCTCGCCGGGGTAGAGCCACTCGAGATCCTCGTCCGAGGCCTTGACCACGTCGGACAGGGTGACGAACTTCTCGGCCTGCCGGCGCGCGTAGTCCACGTCGGTGATGATGCTGGGCCGGCAGTTGGGGTCGAAGCTGATGGTGGCCGAGGGATGGGCATGCTCGACGGCGGCGAGCACCTCCGTGGCCCCGGGCGCCAGCATGGTGGCAATCGAGCCGGTGTGCAGGAGCGTCGTTGCCTGCAGCATGAATGGCAACTTGTCCGCGAGCCCGGGCAGTTCCCAGGCGAGTTCGAAGGTGTAGCTGGCGGCGCCGTCGTCGTCGATCAGGGCGGTGGCCACGGACGTCGGGAGCCCGTCCGGGGCCAGCGGAAGCAGCACCGAGCTGGACTTCAGGTGGGCGGCCACCGATTCGCCGTAGGCGTCACGGCCGTAGCGGCCGATGAACTGCACCGGATGATCCAGCCGGGCCAGCCCCACGGCGACGTTGAGGGGGCTGCCGCCGACATGGGCCTGAATACCGGAGGAACGCTGGACCACATCGACCAGGCCCTCGCCAATAACTGTGAGCATGCTCATACTCTGCCAGAGAACCAGGGCGGGCGCCCCAGTGTTTCGGTGCGCGGGTGTTTCGTTCAGGCCGGGGAGGCAGCGGAGCCGGGGGCGTTGTCCACCGGGACTCCGGCGGGCCCGGCGTCGTCGAAATCCGCGTCGATGTGGACCACGTCCCTGCCGGCGCGCTGCAGCAGGCTGGCCGCGATGCCTGCCCGGTAGCCGGAAGTACAGTGCACCCACAGCTTCCCCGCAGGGACGGAATCGAGCTGCCGCAGCAGTTCATGCAGCGGGACATTGACCGCTCCGGCCACCCGCGAGTCGGCGTACTCGTCGGCCCGCCGTACGTCGACGACGGTGTCGCCGGGAGCCCGGCCGGCGAGCACCCCGTCCCAGTCCACGCGGGGGT
Source organism: Arthrobacter sp. (assembly GCA_035467435.1). GTDB lineage: Bacteria > Actinomycetota > Actinomycetes > Actinomycetales > Micrococcaceae > Arthrobacter. Next base: position 1,801 of record DATITT010000169.1, read on the forward strand.
AGGAGGCCAGGGCGGCACGGGGCGCCAGGGCCTGCGGGTCGGTTCCAAGGGCGGCATCCGGGGACTCGATGCCGATCCGGGAAAGGTCGCGGATGGCGTTTTCCACGTCCTCGCGGGATCCCACGAGGGTCAGTTGCTCGCCCCAGGGCAGGATCCAGCCCAGGTAGGTGCTGAAGTTGGTGCCGTATTCGAAGCTCACGCTGCCCAGCAGGTGGTTGCTGGCGAAGGCCACCCGGCGGCGCAGGTCCACCACCCACTCGCCGTCCTCCAGCCGGCGCATGAGTTCCTCGGCATCGAGGGCCTCCGGCACGGTCAGGTCGGCCGGGCCGGGGCCGGCGGTGTTGGCGACGCCCATGTGGGCGTAGTAGGACGGATAGGCCGTGAGGTTCGCGATGAGTTCCTGGACAAAGTGGTCCTCGTCCGGGTCCGTCAGGGCATGGTTGCTGGTGAGCTGTTCGCCGATGGTGGAGGCTCCGGCACCGCTCGCCGGGCCGGAGGAGCAGAAGGACCCGAACCCGTGGGTCGGGAACAAGGCGGCTTCGGGCGTGGCCTCCCCGACGAGCCGGCGCACCGAGGTGTACTGGTCATGCGTCAGGCCCAGCGTGTCCCCGGCACCGACAAGGTCCGTCCGGCCGACCGAGCCAAAGAGCAGGCTTCCGCCGGAGAAAACTGCCTGCTGCTCGCCGTCGTCCACGACGAAGGACAGGTGGGTGTGGGTGTGGCCAGGTGTGGCGACGGCCCTGACCGTCAGCGCACCGACCCGGACGGTCTGACCGTCCGTGATTGGCTGCCGCTCGAACTTGACCGGGTCGGCGGCGTTGACGAGATAGCTCGCGCCATGCGCCCGGGCCAGTTCGAGGCCGCCGGTGAGGTAGTCGTTGTGGATGTGCGTCTCGGCAACATGCGTGATGATCACGCCGGCGTCGCGGGCAGCCTCGTCGACGCGGTCCGTATCCCGCTGCGGATCAATCACCAGCGCTACAGAGCCGTCATGGACGAGGTAGCTGCGGTCCCCGAGTTGGGTGGTCTCAATGACAATGACGTCCATGCGTTCCTCCTGGCGTGCCTGTGAGCGGGGATCGGCCGGGAGGCCGTCGGGCTGCACTTCCCATCATCAAACCCCCTAGGGTATGAAGGCAAGACCGGATTGGACCACGGGCCGCCGGTACGGGGCCTCTTCCCGGATTCCGTCACCATTTTCCTGCCGGGACTGCACGGGCCACCCGGATGCACGCGGCGTTTAGGCCGCGGCGGGGTCGTGTCGGCGGGTCCAGCGCCGGACGGCCTTTTCGGCTTCGACGATTATCAGCACGGTTGAGCCCACTGCCACGCACAGCAGCCATTCCCAGCCCGTCAGGGGGGTGAGCTCCAGGAGCCTGGCGGATACCGGCCAGGTCATGACTGACCAGTGCAGGGCAAGGGCGGCCAGTGAGGTGTAGACAAGCGGCTTGTTTCCAAGCAGCCGGAGTTGGAACAGCGACTTGTTCTCGGCCCGGGAGCTGAAGACCTGGAAGAAACTGAGCATCACGAACATGGTCAGTGCCAGGGTCCTCGCATGGATCTCGGAGTAGCCTGCGTGGAGCGTCACCATGAAACTCAGGATCACGGCGAGAGCCATCCAGGCACCCGTGATCCCGGCCCGGAACCAGAGGGTGCGCGAGAGCAGGCCTTCGGACAGCGGCCGTGGCGGGCGGCTGAGTTCATCGCCCTCCGCTGACTCGAAGGCCAGGGCGATGTCCTGGACCCCATTGGTGACCACGTTCATCCAGAGCATCTGGACGGGCAGGAACAGCAGGGGCGTGTCGGCAAAGACGCTCAGTGTAACGGCCAGCAGCGCGGCAGCTCCGGTGGACAGCAGGAAGTATGTGGTCTTCCGGATGGCGGCGAAGGTGACTCTGCCTTGCTCCACGGCGTGCACAATGGTGACGAAGTTGTCGTCGGCCAGGACGACGTCGGCTGCTTCGCGGGCCACATCCGTGCCCGATTTGCCCATCGCCACGCCGATCGAGGCTGCTTTCAGGGCCGGGGCGTCGTTGACGCCATCGCCCGTTACCGCGACGATCTTGTCCGCACGCTGCAGGGAGTGCACGATCCGCAGCTTGTCCACCGGGGAGACCCTGGCCGCGACGCTCGTCTCTTCGAGGCGCGCGGCCAGCATATGGTCATCGAGGTCCGCCATCTCGGTGCCCGTCAAGGCCGGCCTGTCGACCGACAGCCCCAGCCGGCCCGCAATGGCCATGGCCGTCACCGGATGGTCCCCGGTGATCATCATGACCTTGATGCCGGCGCGCTGGCACTTGGCCACGGCCGCGGCCACGCCGGCCCTCGGAGGGTCAGTCATGCCCTCCATGCCCAGGAAAGTGAGTCCCGACGGCGGCGGCAGCGGCGATTCGATTTGCTCGTCATCGGCAACGAAACGGGAGCCGGCCGCGATCACCCGCAGACCGTCCCGGCCCATCGCCTCATTGGCTGCGTGGACCTGCGCCTCATCCAGGGGCACGGTGCCGCCGACACCGGCCATGGTGACTGCCGCGCCGATCAGGGCTTCCGGCGAGCCTTTGACATACAGGACCCGGCGCCCGGAAGCGTCCGCGTGGATGGTCTGCGAATACCGGACACGGGGTTCATACGGCTGATGGGCGAGCGCTTCGGCGGCACGGTCCTGTTCGGTGATCGCTCCCCGCATCACAGCGGTCTTGGCCATGGCCGCGTCGACGGCGTCACCGGAGTACTCAAGGTCCTCGTCCTCGGCGGAGAGCGTCGCTTCGTTGGTCAACGCGCCCGCCCGAAGTACGTCCCGGACGAGCGGCAAGTCGGGGGGACCTTCCTTCCCGGAGCCCGCTGAAATATCCAGGAACTCCGCGGTGGTCCAGATTCTTTCCACTGTCAGGCGGTTCTGGGTCAGGGTCCCGGTCTTGTCAGATCCGATGACGTTGGTGGATCCCAGCGTCTCGACGGCAGGCAGGGTGCGAACGATTGCGTTCCGTTTCGCCATCCGGGACACCCCCAGGCTCAGCGCCACCGTCAGCACGATCGGCAGGGACTCAGGGATGGTGGCAACCGCCAGTCCGACGGCCGTCCGGAACATCGTGGAGACATCGTTGCCGAGCACCAGCCCCGCAATGAAGATAAAAACCAGCGCGCCAAGGACGATCAGCCCGATTCGCCGCTCCAGGCTGTGCGTGAGCAACTGCAGCGGGGATTTGCCGGGCGGGCCCTGGACGAGTGCATTGATCTCACCAAGGGCGGTCCCGGCCCCGGTGGCGATGACCACACCTTTTCCCCGTCCGCTGCCGACGAACGTGCCGCTGAAGGCCACGCAGGATTTGTCCGCATCACCGACGCCCACGGGAAGCGGTGCCGTGTTCTTCGTGGCCGCGAAGGGCTCCCCCGTCAGCATCGACTCATCAAGCTGGAGGTTATTGGATTCGAAGAGACGCAAATCAGCCGGTACACGTTCCCCGCTTTGCAGCAGCACAACATCACCGGGAACGACGTCGCGGCCGGGAACCACCTGCTCGGCGCCGTCACGCACGACCCTGCAGGAAGGTGTGGACAGCGACTGGAGCGCACGCACGTCCGACTCCGCCTTGCGCTCCTGGACAAATCCGAGCGCGGCGTTGAGGGAGAGGACCAGGAAGATGGCACCGGAGTCGACCCAGTGCTGCTGGATAAGCGAGACGACGGCGGCCACCAGCAGGATCCCGATCAGGGGGCTGATGAACTGCCGCAGCAGCACGCGCCACCACGGCGTTGCGCCCGCGAAGCTCAGCTCATTGGGCCCGACGTCCGCGAGCCGGCGGGAGGCCTCCGCCGCGCCCAGGCCAGCCGGCCCCGATGACAGCTCAGCGAACACCTCTTCGGAAGACAGTGCATGCCACGCCGGCGGCTGCGCACTGGTTTTGGCTGACTTCAGTGATTGCGGTGTCATGCCAAGCGCACTTCCGACGGGCCATCATTTGGGGGAAGCAGCTGCACCGTTAGGAGTTGGTCCCGCTTTGGTAGACGTCCGGGATCCCGTCCATGTCCGCGTCGACCTTCTCCGCTTCTTGAATTTCCCGGTACTGCCGGTTCCGGGACCGCAGCACCAGCGTGGCCAGCAGGGCTGCCAGCACTGAGGCCGCAAGAATGCCCACCTTGGCGTGGTCGTCATGGAGACTGCCCTGGCCGAAGCTCAGCTCGGCCACCAGGAGCGAGACGGTGAAGCCGATGCCGGCCAGCAGGGACACTCCGAAGACG
>DATITT010000170.1:0-2636 GCA_035467435.1 Arthrobacter sp.
GCCCGGGGGTCAGTTCCGTTCGAAAATCAGGGACCAGGGTTCGCTCCCGCGGCCGGCCTGGGTCCATCCGTCGTGCCGGATGTCGCGGACGAGCTCTTCCAGGCTGCGGGTCATTCCCGGGGCCCATTTTTCTTCCGGCACCACCGGCGAGATCGGCGTCGGGGAGCCGAACGTCGAGCTCGAATAGCGGACCTCGTCGGCCACGCGGCCGACGAACCGGAACTGCGGGCTGCCCGTCTGGGACGCGAGGGTGGTGAGTATGCGGGCCCACCAGGCTGTGCCGCCGATGTCCTGCAGTTCCACACGAAGCGTTTCCACGAGTTCCTCCGCTCTGCCCTGGTCTCCCTCACACTGGCTGGCGGGCGCCGGCAGGGTAAGGGGCCAAAGTCCTGTGGGCAGCCTCCGGGCGCCGCATGGAGAAACGGCGGCAACAAGTGAAAGTATGGAGTGACCGAGCACCAGCACAACAAAGGGCGAACCATGGCCAAAGGAATCTACGTCAGCGCGACCACCCCCGGCTCCGGGAAGTCGCTCATAGCCCTGGGCCTGGCGGACACCCTGCACCGGCACGCGGACCGCATCGGCTTCTTCAAACCCGTGGTCAACGGCCACGACGCCGCCTCGGATCCCATGGTGGCGCTGATGAAGGCCCGGTTCAACCTCGACGACGAGCGCTGCCGCGGCGGGCTGACGTTCCCCGAAGTCCGCGGCCTGCTCGCCGAGGGCAAGCGCGAGGAGATCGACTCGCGCTGCGTGGAGATCTTCGCCGAGATGGCCCGGCACTGCGACGTCGTGATCGTGGAGGGGACTGACCTGACCGGCCAGGATGCCGCCGTCGAGTTCGACCTCAACGCCCGGCTGGCGAACAACCTCGCCGCCTCGGTCGTCGCCGTCGTCGGTGCCAGGGGCCGCACCGTCGCGGAGACCGTCGACGCCGTCGAGGTGGCCCGCAAGGAACTCGTCGCCGAGCGGTGCGCGCTGCTGGCCATCATGGTCAACCGCGCCGATCCGGAGGACCTCGAGGCCATCGCCGCCGCGGTCCGCCCGGGCGCCTCCGGCCGACCCGTGTACGTCCTGCCCGAGCTGGAGGAGATCGCCCGCCCCACCACCGGCGAGGTCGCCGCCGCCTTGGGGATCGGCCAGGTGGCCGGCCTGGCGGACCTGGAACGCGACGTGCGGTCGGTGAAGGTGGCGGCCATGAGCGTGGCCAACTTCCTGCACGTGCTCGACGACGGCGCGCTGGTGATCGTGCCCGGTGACCGCGCCGACGTGCTGGTTGCCTGCCTGGCCTCCTCGTTCTCGCCGGAGTTTCCGGTGCCCTCCGCCCTGATCCTCAGCGGCGGCCTGGCCCCGGACCCCACCATCTATTCGCTGCTGGCGCAGGCCCCGTTCCCGATCTTCGCCGCCCCGGACGACACCTATGTGACCGCCAAGCAGGTCTCCGAGGTGCGCAGCGAGATCTGGTCCGGGCACCGCCGCAAGGTGGCCTCCGCCCTGGGCCTCTGGGCGCGCCGGGTGGACGAGACGGAGCTGCTGGAACGGCTGCACCTGCCGAGGCCGGAGCGGATGACGCCGCTGCGCTTCCTGCACGACCTGATCGAGCGGGCCCGCTCCGAGCGCCGCCACATCGTGCTGCCGGAGGGCACGGACGTCCGCATCCTGCGCGCCGCGGAAATCCTGCACCGCCGCGACGTCTGCGCCCTGACCGTGCTGGGCCGCGAATCCGACGTCCGCGAGCTCGCGTCCACCCAGGGCATCGACCTATCCGGCATCAACATCATCGATCCCGCCACCTCCGAGCTGCGCCAGGAGTTCGCGCAGAAGTACGCGGAGCTGCGGGCGCACAAGGGCGTGGACCTGGCCAAGGCCCTTGAGGTCATGCTGGATGGGAGCTACTTCGGCACCATGATGGTCCAGCTGGGTGTGGTGGACGGGATGGTCTCCGGCGCCGCCCACACCACCGCGCACACCATCCGGCCCGCGCTGGAGTTCGTCAAGACCCGCGACGGCGTCAAGATCGTCTCGTCCGTGTTCCTGATGCTGATGCCGGACCGGGTGCTGGTCTACGGCGATTGTGCCGTGAATCCGGAGCCCAACGTGGAGCAGCTCGCGGACATCGCGCTGGCCTCGGCGGAGACCGCGGCCCAGTTCGGCGTGGAGCCGCGGGTGGCCATGCTGTCCTACTCCACCGGCGGCTCGGGCGCCGGCGAGGCCGTCAACGCGGTCCGCCAGGCCACCGAGCTCGTGCGCGCACGCCGCCCGGACCTCGCCGTGGAAGGGCCCATCCAGTACGACGCCGCCGTCGACGCCGCCATCGCCGAGTCGAAGATCCCCGGCTCGTCCGTGGCCGGGCAGGCGACCGTCTTCATCTTCCCGGACCTCAACACCGGCAACAACACCTACAAGGCGGTCCAGCAGTCCTCCGGGGCGGTCGCCGTCGGGCCCGTGCTGCAGGGCCTGCGCAAGCCGGTCAACGACCTCTCGCGCGGCTGCACGGTGGAGGACATCGTCAACACGGTGGCCATCACCGCCATCCAGGCGCAGTCCGCGGAGCCGGCCGCCGAGCCGGCACCCGCGGCCGCCCATGCCTAGACAGCTGTTGACCGGTCAGCAGCTGACCGGCCAGCAGTTGTCCG
>DATITT010000171.1:0-2041 GCA_035467435.1 Arthrobacter sp.
CGTCCGAGAGCACCTGTGTCACGTCCTGGACATGGAAGGTCACCCGTTCCAGGTCCCGCAGGTTGCGGTAGTCCAGCTCGATGTCCCGTGGATGGAGCCGGCGCCGGGGGTTGGCCTGCCGGCTGGCGTCCGCCTTCTCCACGGCCAGACGGACGGAGCGTGCGGAGGCTTCGAGCGCGTCAGACCGCCTGGCCCAGTCCTCGTGTTCCGGCGGCCAGCTTTCCTTCAGCGCCCTGGCCATGTCCCGGAGCTGCTGGGCGAGCGCCAGGCGCAGTTCGGCGATGCTGAGTTCGGCGGCGCGGAAGTGCAGCGGCGGGAAAACCAGCAGATTGACGAGGATGCCCACCGTGACGCCGGCCCCCATCTGGAGGAGGTAGCCGAAGGAGAACTGGTCCGGATCGTGCCCGCCGACCAGCAGAACCAGGAGCGCCGCCGTCGGGATCCAGTCCCGGCCCGCGCCGATCTTCGGGAGCCCGGCCAGCACGACGCCGAAGGCCATCACGACACCGACCGTCAGCGGCGTCGGAGTTCCGAGAATGAACAGCACAAAGGCCAGACCGATGCCGATGGCGAGCCCCGCGAGCGTCTGCACCCCCTGCTTCATGGAGCCGGCGACGTTCTCGTACATCGCCACCAGGGCTCCCAGCGGGGCGGAATAGGGGTAGTCGGCCGCCGAGCCGGGCATAAACGGGGCGATCGCGAAGGCAATACCCGCGGCCAGCCCGGCCTTCAGGGCCAGCTGCAGCCGGGGCCACAGCAGCGCCGAGCGGACGTTGCCGGCCACGATCCGCCAGAGCCGACGGAGGAGGGAATGGCCGCCGGTGTGCGTGGCCCCGTCTGTAGTTGTCACCCGGCTCACCCTAGGGCGGGGAGGTTGCTGTGACAACTGGACGAACCTTCGGCCAGGCACCAGCCGTCTCAGCCCGCGCCGTGCCCCGGTGCGACTTCCTCCCCGGCCCGGACCGGGCCCGGCGGCGTTCCCTCACCGAAGGGCCGGCCGCCGAGGGCTTCACGGCCGTGGGCGGTCAGCCAGTTGCCGAGCTCCGGACCCGCCGGAACGATCCCGGTGGGGTTGATGTCCTCGTGGACGATGTAGTAGTGCTGCTTGATCTGCACGAAATCGGTGGTGTCGCCGAACCCGGGGGTCTGGAACAGGTCGCGGGCGTAGGCCCACAGTGCGGGCATCTCGCTGAGTTTCTGCCGGTTGCACTTGAAATGCCCGTGGTAGACGGCGTCGAAGCGTGCCAGCGTCGTGAAGAGCCGGACGTCGGCGTCGGTGATCGTGTCGCCGACAAGGTACCGCTGGCCGGTGAGGCGCTCCTCCAGCCAGTCCAAGGCGGTCCAGAGCCGGTCGTAGGCGGCATCATAGGCTTCCTGGGAGCCGGCGAAGCCGCAGCGGTACACGCCGTTGTTCACCTCGGTGAAGACCCTCCTGTTGACGGCATCAATCTCCCCGCGCAGGGCCCCGGGGTACAGGTCGGGGGCACCGGGGCGGTGGTACCCGGTCCATTCGGTGGCGAAGTCGAGGGTGATCTGCGGGAAGTTGTTGGTCACCACCTGGCCGCTGGCGACGTCGACGATGGCCGGGACGGTGATGCCGCGGGGATAGTCCGGGAACCGGCGGAAGTAGGACTCCTGGATCCGCTCCACGCCGAGCACCGGATCCTTGCCGCCGGGGTCCAGGTCGAAGGTCCAGGAGCGCGCATCGTGGGTGGGGCCCGGCTGGCCGAGCGAAATGACGTCCTCGAGGCCCAGCAGCCGCCGCACGATCACGGTCCTGTTGGCCCACGGGCAGGCGCGGGCGGCGATCAGCCGGTAGCGTCCCGGTTCGACCGGCCAGCCGGGCTCACCATTCCGGCCGGGGGCGCCGTCACGGGTGATCCGGTCCTCGATGTAGTTGGTGTCGCGGTTGAACTCCGCGCCGCCGGTGACGTAGGCACCCTTGGTGCTGAATCCCGGGTCGTCCGTGTGTGTTGTGCTCATGGTCCCAGCCTATGCCGGGAGGCCGCCGTGTCCCGGCACTGTAAGCAACGGCAGTGTT
>DATITT010000172.1:0-6026 GCA_035467435.1 Arthrobacter sp.
GGGAGGTGAGAAGGGCTGCTGCTGAACGCCGCGCCGTCGTTCTGTCCGTGGCGACGGAGGCAGCGCCCTCGGCAACCTGTTCCCGGGTGCGCATGGTGGGATCGAGGGCCAGTGTGGGTTCCTGGGGCAGCAGCGCCATCACCGGACCCCAGAGGCGGCGCCGGTTTGCCCGGTCGGCGAGGTCGTAGCTTTGGCCGTCCACGGTCAGGCTTCCGCGCGCCAGGAGGTTGGCGGGGAGGGTTCCCATGACCGAGTGGGCCAGCAGCGACTTCCCGGAACCGCTTTCGCCGACGATCGTCACCGGCACTCCGGGCTCGAAGTCCAGGCCGGAGACCTCGACCAGAACGGTGCCGGCATGGGTGACTGTCAGGTTGAACAGATGCATGCTCACAGGCGGGCCTCCTTGTTTCGCAGGCTCAGCAGCCCGATCAGGATAGTGGTGAGAACCAGGACGGGGGCCAGGGACATCCAGGGCGCCTCGTGATAGTAGGGGAACGCCTCGGTGACCATCAGCCCGAGTTCCGGAGTGGGCGGCCGGATTCCGATGCCAACGAATCCGAGGGTGGACAGGGCGAGGATGGAGGATCCGACGCCGAACGTCGCCATGGTGGTCAGCAGGGGCCGCAGTTCGGGCCAGAGGTGACGGCGGATGATGTGGGCGGGGCCCAGCTTGAACATCCCGGCGGCCTCGACGGCCGGTCCGGCGAGGACGAGCCCGCTGCGGGAGCGGACCATGCGGAAGTACTCCACCCACTGCGCCAGGGCGAGCCCGACGTAGAGCGTCCACAGGTCACCGTTCGCGACGGCAGAGAAGATGAGGACCACCAGAAGGGCCGGAAGCGCAATGAAGGCTTCGGACAGGCCGTGGAGGACGGTCTCGATCCAGCCGCCGCGCCAGGCCGCGATGATGCCGGCGAGGGATCCGACCAGCAGGGCCGTGGCGACGCACAAAACCGCCATCAGCATGGACAGCTGCGTGGCGTGGGCCAGCCGGGCGATGACGCTGCGCCCCAGGTGGTCGCGGCCAAGCGGTTCCACCAGGCTGGGTGGTTCCAGGAAGCGTGACAGGTCCTGCGCTGCGTGGTCCGGCCAGGCCAACGGGCCGATGACTGCAAAAAGCACCAGCAGCGTGAGCAGGGCAGCGGCCGCGCGCTGGACTGGCGTGATCACAGAACCAGCTCCTTGTGGCGGGGACGGGGATCCAGCGCGAGGGTGCCCAGGTCCACGAGGGTGTTCAGGGCCACCACGAGGAGGGCCAGGGCAAGGGCGGTGGCCTGGATCATGGGCAGGTCCCGCCAGAAGATCGCGTGCACGAGGGCGTGGCCCAGGCCGGGCCAGGCGAAGAGGCTTTCGACGACGATGACGCCCTCGATGAGGATCAGCAGCTGCACCCCGACGTAGGACAGCAGGGTTACGCCGGAGTTCCTGAGCACGTGGCGCAGGAACACCAGCCGGCCGCCCAGACCTTTGGTCGCGGCGAACCGGACGTAGTCCGATTGCCGGATCTGGGCGACCGTGTCCCGGGTCACGCGGGCAAACAGCCCGGAGAGCCCGACGGCGAGCGTGACGGCCGGCAGCACGATGTTGCCGGCGCCGCCGTGTCCCGCAGCGGGAAGCACCCCAAGATGGACCGCGAAAACCAGGATCAGGACCAGCCCGAGCAGGAATGGCGGCAGCGACCGTGCGCCGGAGACCCACAGGGTGGTGAGCCGGTCCAGGACCCCGCCGGGCCGGGACGCTGCCAGCGCTCCGCCGGTGGCGCCGACGAGCAGCGCAATGGCCAGCGCGGCGGCGGCGAGCTGGAGGCTGCTGGAAAGGTACAGACCGAGTTCGCCGGCGATGCTGGCCCCGGTGACCAGCGAGGTGCCCAGATCCAGGGTGAGCAGGTCCCCCAGCCAGTCGAGGAGCTGCTGCCATGCCGGGCGGTCCAGGCCCAGCTCCGCGCGGACCGTGTCCGCCGAGGCGGCGGTCACCTGGTCGTAGCCGTAGCGGCCGGCGGCGATGCGGAAGGCGATGTCGCCGGGGAGGCTTTGGATGATGGCAAAACAGGCCGTCGAGACGAGCAGGACCACCGTCGCCGCCTGGATGGCGCGTTGCCGCATCACCCGCAGCACGGGGCCCGCGCGGAGCCGGAGTGGGGTTGGTGAGAAGTTCATGAAGGTTAGTCCCCGCTTACTTTGCCCAGGTCAGGTCGGTGAGACGCCAGGACCGCTCAAGCGGGTCCAGGGCGAGGCCCTCCACCCGTTGGCTTACTACCGCGCTTTGCCGGTACCAGGCCACCGGAATGACGGGCAGTTCGCTCTGCAGGATGTCGGTCACCTGCCGCCGGCCGTCCGCAAGTCCGTCGGGGTCGGCGCCGCCGGCCATGGCATTCAGCGTGGACGTCAGGGTGGTGTTGTTCCAGCCCATCGCGCCGTAGTCGGCACCGTCGGGCCCAAAGTCGTCGGCCAGGGTCACCAGGGCGTCGGGGACGAGGGCGTAGTTGCGGGCGTAGAGTCCCAGTTCGAGGGAACCGTCCTGGTGCCCGGCCGGGATCTCGCTGGAGTTGCCGACCTTCACGTCGAGGGCAATCCCCAGGTCCTTCAGCTTCGCCTGGACGGCGGTGGCAATGATCGGCAGTTCCGGCCGGTCCGGGAAGGTGCGCAGCGTGACGGAGAACTTCTGGCCGTTCTGTTCCAGGATGCCGTCGCTGCCGGGCCGCCAGCCGGCTTGGGCCAGCAGCTCGCGCGCTCCGGACGGGTCGTGGGCCAGGGGGGTGATGGTGTCCTGGTGCCATTCCGGGAGGGAGGGCGGGAAGAGCTGGGTGGCGGCCATCTCGGGGTCGCGGAGGAGCGCCGTCGCCATCGACTCACGGTCCAGGGCCATGCTCAGGGCGCGCCGGACACGGACATCACCGAGGATCGCGTGGCCCGCATTGACCTTGAGCAGGATGGTGCGGGGCAGGGTGACGTCGGCGATGGTCAGCTTGCCTGCCTGTTTGAGGCGCTGGAGGCTGGTCGGGTCCATGCCGAACGTGACGTCGGCCTGGCCGCTCTCGGCCATCAGCGCCCGGCTTTCTGATCTTCCTGCAGCCTGGTAGTCCACCCGGGTGATGGCCGGCTTCCTGCCCTGCCATTGGTCGAACGCTTTCAATTCGATGGTGGCGGGCTGTTCCAGCCGCTCGACCTCGTAGGGGCCGGAGCCGACGACGGTCGTCACGGCACGGTCCGGGCCGTAGGAGCTGGGGGCGAGAATCTGCGTGCTCGTGTGTGCCAGAACGGCAGCCAGCGGGGCGAATGGCTGCGTGAGGTCCACCCGCACGTCGCCGCCGTCGGCGGTAATGGCTCCGATGGGAACCGTCGCCAGCGGCGTTCCGGCCTTTGTCCGGGCGGTCTCCAGCGCGGCGGCGACGGAGTCGGCGCTCACGGGCGTTCCGTCATGGAACACTGCGCCGGGGCGCAGCGAGAACCGCCAGGAGAGCCCGTCGGGGGAGACCTCCCAGCCGGTGGCCAGCCCCGGCTGCAGGGCGCCGCGGAGGTCGGCGTCGACCAGGGTTTCGGCGACCTGCAGGCGGGTGAAGAACCCGCCGCTGGTGGAGGGGTCCAGGCTGTGCAGCTCGAACTGCCCTACGACCTTCAGCGGCCGCTCCGCCGGCTGGGAGCTTGGGGCGCCCTGCCCGGCGCATGCCGCCATCATGGCGACGGCGGCTGCCGCCGCGCTCAACATTCTTATCCTGCGCCACATCATCTTCGGTTCCTCTTTCATCGCCAACTGACTGTCGTCCGCCGGTCAGCCTAGATGCTAATGATTATCAATAGCAATGATGTCGAAAGAGGCCGACGTGGTCTTTGTAATAAGAATTGTTCTCATGTAGAGTCGCGGCCGGAACGTAGCGGGGGTCCCCGAGCGGGCGTATGCACCCGCCATTCAGCAGTTTTCCGTGACAGACTTCCGGCCATGGAGCCAACGGAGTGTCTGATCATCTACGTTCCCACTGAAGCTGCGCACGCGTGACCGTCGACGTGTCCTCGCGCCACTCCATCCACGCCCTGGTCGAGACGGCAATGGCGCTGGGCGACGCGCGTTCATCACCGGCAGCGACTTCCTCATGGACGGCGGCGTCACAGCGTCCTACTTCTACGGCGAACTCGCCCCGCAGTGATCAGGGGGCAGGCGCCGGACCCTTCGCCTCATTGGGAAACGTGTCCGCGATGGCGCCCGCCAAGGCGGAGGTGAAGTCGGCCGCGAGCCGCGGGAGTGCGCCGGCAAGGGGAATCCGGTGTCCGCGCAATTCCACCTCGAGACCCGCGCAGTAGAGGGTCATCTGCTCCGCTCCGAGCATTGCCGCGCTGGCCTTGAGGCTGAGGACGGCGTTCAGGGCGGACACGGGGTCCGCCTTTGTCAGCGCCGCGTCCATGTGGGTGAGGCGGTCCTCGAAAAGTTTGAGGAAATCGTCCGCAAACCTGGCTGCGGCAGAACGCCCGGCGTGTTCGATCAGGGCCTGCAGTGCCAGCGGATTCAGAACCGGGGTCGCCGTGGGGCCGGCGCCGGAGAACGGCTTCGCAGCCGGCTGATCAGGCCTGAGCGCCTCAGGCAGCGGTTTGTTCAAAGCGTCCCCCAACGTCATGATGCCAAGCCTAGTCTGCGCCGCGGGCCAGCCCTAACGGCCCGGTTGCGGAGACGTGCCCGCGGACCCGCCGCCTGCAATCCGGAGGCGTCCCACGCGCTCGCCCAGGATCCGCCGGGCCTCACCGGGCAGGCCCTCGTCGCTGATGAGCTCGTCCGCCTCCTCCAGGCTGGCGATGGTGCTGATGCCGAAGGTGCCCCACTTCGTGTGGTCGGCCAGCACCACCACCCGGCGGGCCGCGGCCACGAAAGCCCGGTCCGTCTCGGCCTCCAGCACGTTCGGTGTCGTGAATCCCGCGTCGGCATCGACGCCGTGGACGCCCAGGAACAACACATCCAGGTGCAGCTGCTTCAGGGCCGAGGCGGCCAGCGGCCCCACCAGGGCATCGGAGGGGGTGCGCTCGCCGCCGGTGAGGATCACGGTGGACGGGGACGGGCTCTGGTGGAACACGTCGGCGACGCGCACCGAGTTGGTGACCACCGTGATCCGGGGCCCAGCGGACAGCAGCTGCGCCAGCGCCCACGTGGTGGTGCCGGCACTGAGTCCCACCGCCATGCCCTCGCGCACCTGGGCGGCCGCCTCGTGCGCGATCGCCATCTTTTCGTCCTGCAGCTGCGTCACCTTCAGCTCGAAGCCGGGCTCGTGGGTACCCACCCCGCCGGGCAGTTTGGCCCCGCCGTGGATCTTCTCCACGGCGCCTGCCGCATCCAGTGCCTCGATGTCCCGCCGGACCGTCATGAGGGACACTCCCAGCATCTGTGCGAGGTCCGCGACGCGGACGATCCGCTCGCGCTGGACCTCCGCGATGATGGCGGAGTGGCGGGCTGCGGCAAGCATTCTGCGTCCTTCGGGTCTGCTGGCAGGGAATTCGGGGGAGTGGGCGGCGGCGATTGCGCGGGCTTCCTCCTGCACATCCTAACTTCCGCACTCAGCAAGAGCATCAACTTTCTGCTTCATTTTGTGTTCTATTGTTTGAAAATGTTATCTCGTGTAAAACTGAAACCATGACGCGAACCACGATGACCCGGCTGGCCGACGGCCGCGAGATCCTCTACTTTGACGACGCCGGTTCCCCCGAGCGGCCCGCCGCATCCCTCGTGGACCACCGCGAGCTGCCCGCCCGCCCGGAACCAGGCCAGCTGCGCTACGACGCGCTCAGCCGGGAATGGGTGGCCGTCGCCGCGCACCGGCAGTCCCGGACGCACCTGCCGCCGGCAGACCAATGCCCGATCTGCCCGACGACGCCGGCCAACCAGACGGAGATCCCGGCGCCGGACTACGACGTCGCCGTCTTCGAAAACCGCTTCCCCTCCCTCGGCCCGGACGCGAGTGAAATCCCCGCCGGGCCGGGCTGGGGAACCATCGCACCCGCCGTCGGCCGTTGCGAGGTGGTTGCCTTCACCCCGCACCACACCGGGTC
>DATITT010000173.1:0-3981 GCA_035467435.1 Arthrobacter sp.
CCTCCATGCGCATCATGGCCACGATCGGCACCGAGGTCCTGGATAAGATCACCGCCACGAATGCTTTCTTCGTCCCCGCACTGCACTCTCTGGGCGCACCGCTGGCCCCCGGCCAGGCCGACGTCGTATGGCCCTGCAACCCGGACAAGTGGATCGTGCACTTCCCCGAAGAGCGCTCCATCTGGTCCTTCGGCTCCGGCTACGGCGGCAACGCCCTGCTGGGCAAGAAGTGCTACGCCCTGCGCATCGCCTCCGTGATGGCCCGGGACGAGGGCTGGCTCGCGGAGCACATGCTCATCCTCAAGCTGACCTCGCCGGAGAAGAAGAACTACTACATCTCTGCTGCCTTCCCGTCGGCCTGCGGCAAGACCAACCTCGCGCTGCTGGACCCGGCCATCGAGGGCTGGAAGGTCGAAACCCTTGGTGACGACATCACCTGGATGCGGATCGGCAAGGAAGGCGAGCTGCGCGCCACCAATCCGGAGGCCGGCCTGTTCGGTGTCGCCCCGGGCACCGGCTGGGGCACCAACCCCAACGCCATGCGCGCCATTGCCAAGGGCCACAGCATTTTCACCAACGTTGCCCTCACGGACGACGGCGGCGTCTGGTGGGAGGGCATGACCGACGACGTTCCGGCGCACCTGACCGACTGGCAGGGCAACTCCTGGACTCCTGATTCGGACCAGCCCGCAGCCCACCCGAACTCCCGGTTCTGCACCCCGATCTCGCAGGTCGACATGCTGGCCGAGGAATACTTCAGCCCGGACGGCGTGGAGCTCTCCGCGATCCTCTTCGGCGGCCGCCGCAAGACCACGGTTCCCCTGGTCACCCAGGCACGCAGCTGGACCAACGGCATCTTCATGGGCTCCACGCTCTCCTCCGAGACGACGGCTGCTGCAGCCGGCCAGGTCGGCGTGCTGCGGCGCGACCCCATGGCCATGCTGCCGTTCATCGGCTACGACGCGGGCGACTACCTGAAGCACTGGATCAGCGTCTCCGGCAAGGCCAACCCGGAACGCCTGCCCCACATCTTCCTGGTCAACTGGTTCCGGCGCACGGCCGACGGCGACTTCGCCTGGCCCGGCTTCGGCGACAACGCACGTGTCCTCAAATGGGCCATCGAGCGCATCGAAGGCAAGGCAGACGCCGTCGAGACCCCCATCGGCTTCGTGCCGGCCGGGCACTCGCTGGACCTCACGGGCCTGGACCTGACGCACGCCCACGTGGAAGATGCCGTCCGCGTGGACCGCGCGGAGTGGGATACCGAGCTCGCCTCGATCGAGGAGTGGTACGCCAAGTTCGGCGACTCCCTTCCCGAGGCCCTGCGCTCCGAGCTCGAAGGCCTGAAGGAACGCATGGCAGAGCACTAGCAGCCGGCAGACCCCCGGTTGGGCATAACGGCGGCCCCGCACCTTGCGAAAGGTGCGGGGCCGCCGTCGTACTCTCAAGGAATGGTTCAGCTGGCCAGCCAGATGTCCGGGCCGAAGACCTCGTAGTGGATCTTCGTGGCCGGGATGCCGGCGTTGATGGCCTCGTTGCGGATGCTCTTCATAAACGGCAGCGGACCGCACAGGTACAGCGAGGCGTTGGCCGGCAGGTCCACTTCGCGCAGGGACATGAAGCCCTCCCTGGTTCCCGCGACCGGCTGCTCGAGCCAGACCTGGAGGTCGGCACCGTCGAGGCGCTCGACGTCGTCCGTCATCTGGGAGCGCAGCGCCCAGGACTCCAGGTCACTTTCCGCGTGCAGGACCAGGACCTGGCGGTCCGAGCCGGCGTCCGCGAGGGAGCGCAGGATGGAGGCGGTCGGCGTGCAGCCAATGCCGGCGGAAGCCAGGACGACGGGGCCTTCGCCGTCCTTGAGTGTGATCTCGCCGTAGGGGTTGGAGATCTCGAGGATGTCGCCCACCTGGACGGTGTCATGCAGCACGGGGGAGACCTCGCCGCCGTCGTCCTTCTTGGTGGTGAAGCTGCGGCTCGTGCCGGCGTGGCCGGAGAGCGAGTACTGGCGGACCTGGCGCAGTCCGTCCGGGAGCGTGACCTTGACGCTGACGTACTGGCCGGGCAGGGCGGGGGTGATGGGGGTGTCGTCGGCCGGTTCCAGGGTGAAAGTGATCGAACCGGTGCCGGCGGGGGTCTTGGCGGCGACCTTCCAGGGGCTCCACATCGTGTCGTTGGCCTGTGCGGCGTAGAGGCCCTTTTCGAGCTTGATCAGCGCGTCCGCCATAAGCCAGTAGACCTCGGTCCAGGCCTCGGCGATTTCCGGGGTGATGACCTCGGCCAGGTCTTCGGCGATGGCGGCGAAGAGGTGCTCGTAGACCACCTGGTACTGCGGTTCGGTGATGCCCAGGGAGGTGTGGCGGTGGGCGATGCGGGCGAGCACGGTCTCCGGCAGGGTGCCGGGGTTGTTCACCAGGTGGGTGGCGAAAGCGGCGATGCTTCCGGCCAGGGCCTGCTGCTGGTTGCCGTTGCGCTGGTTTGAGCGGCTGAAGAGCCCGTCCATCAGTTCCGGGTGGGCTGCGAAGAGGCGTGCATAGAACTTGGGTGTGATTTCGCCGATCCGGGAACCGACAAGCGGGAGGGTGGCCTCGATGACGGGGAAGGACTTGTCCGAGAGCATGCTGACTCCTGAGATAGTGGCCCGGTTCTTCAACCGGACCGACGAAAATACATGTATTTGAAATGCAAGTATTTGTACCTCAGTTCTACATGGCGTAGAAAGCATCTTCAAATCGAGGGGATTCCCGGGCGTGGCGGGTTGCGCTCGTGGGGATCGGTCAGGCAGCGGCTCCGGCTCAGAGGCCCGGGCGCAGGCCGATCGCCTGGAACACCGGCGTCATTTGCCGGGAGGTCGGGAGGGACGCGACGACGATGTCGTCCAGTTCGCGGTAGAACGCCTCGCGGGCCCGGGAGAGGGCGCCGCGGAGGCGGCATTCGTTGATGAGCGGACAGGCCCCGCCGGCGCCGACGCAGTCGGCCGGGTCCAGGCGGGTGTCCAGCTGGCGCAACAGCTGGCCCACGGTGGCGGCGCGGCCGGCGCTGCTGAGCCGGGAGCCGCCGTGCCGGCCGCGCTCGACGTCGATCATTCCCAGCTCACGCAGCCTGGCCATCGCCTTGCTGACGTGGTTGTACGGCGTCGCCACGGCGTCGGCGATGCTCTGGGTGGTGAGGAGTACGCCGTCGGGAGCGGCTGCGAGCACCATCATGGCGCGCAGGCTTACATCCGCGAAGGCGTTGATCTTCATAACACCAGCTTACGGGCGGTCTAGTCCACCCAGACGCCGGGCTCGTTGGTATCCGCCGAGAGCTCGCCGAATTCCAGCTCACGGGTCGCGGGGTTCGCGGCGTACGGCAGGACCGCGGCGAAGAGGGAACCGTCCCGGTGCTCCGCGGCCACGTGGATCGCGTCCGAGGCTTCCTCCAGCAGGGTGATGTCACACACGACCGCGGCGGCGCGGAACTCGTCCCGGTGCTGGCGGAGCAGTTCGGTCAGGTCGCTGATCATCGAGTCCGCGTCGAAATCCGCGTCCGTTCCCTCGGCCGCGTCGGCGGGGGTGACGGCGACCAGCCGGACCTCGCCGTCGTTCTCGACCACCAGGGCGAACGGCAGGAACCCGCCGTTGCGCTCAAGCTGTTCCTGCGCGGCGCCGACTCCGGTGCCGAGCAGGTTCTCAAGATCCGTGGCGCTGGACTCCGGGACGCTGCTGCGCCACGACCCGGCGGTCTCAGTTGCGGTCCCGGCAGGGTGCGCGGCAGCGGTCCCGGTTGTGGGGTCCGTGGCGGGAACCGCCGGCCGTTCCGACACGGTTCTAGCCCCGGACCAGAGCCAGGACGCGGTCGCGTACACGCTCCATGGTGGCCCCGTCCGTGGCCTCGACGTTCAGACGGAGGAACGGCTCGGTGTTGGAGGGCCGCAGGTTGAACCAGTAGCTGCCGTCCGTGGCGATGAAGGTGCTGCCGTCCAGGTAGTCCACCTCGACGTCC
>DATITT010000174.1:0-2072 GCA_035467435.1 Arthrobacter sp.
GGCCACCGGGCTCGCCCTCAGCGCCTGTGCCCCCACTGCCGGCACCGCAGCGCCGGCAGAGTCGGGCAGCACGAAGGCCGCCGAGCCGGTCGACGTCGGCATCATCTACTCCAAGACCGGACCGCTGGCGGCCTACGGCGCCACCTACTACGATGGCCTGCAGGCGGGCATCGACCACGCCACCGATGGGACGGGCGCCGTCCACGGCGCCAAGATCAACCTCACCTACGCCGACGACGGCGGGGATCCGGACAAGGCCGTGACGGCCGCCAAGGACATGATCGGCAAGGGCTACAAGATCATTGGCGGCACCGTCAGTTCCGGTATCGCGCTCAAGCTGGCGGAACAGGCCGCGCAGAACAAGGTCCTCTACATCTCCGGGCCGGCGGCCACCGACGCGATCCAGGGCATCAACAAGTACACGTTCCGTTCGGGCCGCCAGAGCCTGCAGGATGTCGCCACCGCCGGTTCGTTCATCGACACCAACGGCAAGAAAGTCGTCGTCTTCGCGCAGGACAACGCCTTCGGCCAGGGCAATGTCGCCGCGGTCAAGGCCGTCCTCGGAGCCAAGGGCGCCACCGTGGAGGCCGTCCTGGTTCCGGACGGACAGGAGCTCACCCCCTTTTCCCGCCAGCTCATCGATGCCAAGCCGGACATGGTCTTCGTAGCGTGGGCCGGCGCCACGACCGGGACCATGTGGCAGACCCTGAGCCAGCAAGGCGCTTTCGACACCGCCCCGGTCGTCACCGGGCTCGGCGACGCCGCCACCTTCGGAGCCTACGGCGAGGCGACCTCCAAGATCAGCTTCCTGAACCACTACTTCCCGGGAGCCTCGGGCACCGAGGTGGAGAAGAAGATGATCGCTTCGGTCGAGAAAGCCGGCAAAAAGGCGGACCTCTTCACCCCCGACGGCTTCGTAGCCGGCCAGATGATCGTCCAGGCCATCAAGGAAGGCGGCTCCGACGCCGACGCCATGGTCAAGGCACTCGAGGGCTTCAGCTTCGACGGCCCCAAGGGCAAGGAAACCGTCCGCGCCTCGGACCACGCCCTGGTCCAGGACATGTACCAGGTGAAGCTCGTCCAGACGGGCGACAGCTGGGCCCCCGAGCTCATCAAGGTGGTCCCGGGCGACACCGTCGCCCCGCCGGAAAAGAAGTAGCCCGACGCGGCGCTGTGCCGCCCGCCACCGGACAACACCGGGCAATTCTGCACAGCGCCGCGCACCACCCTCACTGCCCCAGCGAGACATAAAGGATCCGAATGAATTCCCCAGCCCTGCCTGCCCTGGCGGTGGACGGCCTCGGTCTGCAGATCGGCGGTGCCCGCATCCTCCAGGGTGTGAGCTTCGCGGTCGGCGCCGGCGAAATGGTCGGCGTCATCGGCCCCAACGGAGCCGGCAAGACCACCCTGTTCAACCTGATTTCCGGCGTGATGCGGCCCACCACGGGCAGCATCACGCTGAACGGCAGGGAGATCACGTCCGCGCCGGTCCACCGCAGGGCCAAGGCAGGGCTGGGACGGACCTTCCAGACCTCCAACCTGTTTCCCCGGCTCAGCGTGCTGGAAAACGTCCGGCTCGCCGCGCAGGCGAAACTCGGCGGCAGCTTCAGCATCCTGCGCTTCCCTTCCGGCTCCGACGAGGCCACCCGGATAGCCCGCGGCACCATCGAGGAGGTCGGGCTCACCGGCCAGCTCACGACGGCGGCGGGGGACCTCTCGCACGGCGAGAAGCGCAAGGTGGAGATCGCCGTCCTGCTGGCGACGGATCCCGCCGTCGTCCTCCTGGACGAGCCCATGGCCGGGGTGGCGTCGGGGGACGTTCCGTCCCTCACCGCGATCATCCGGGGGATGCACCGGGACCGCGGCTGCACCGTGATGATGGTGGAGCACCACATGGACGTGGTCCTGGGCCTCGTTGACCGGGTGGCCGTGATGCACCACGGCAGCCTGCTCGCCCTCGACAGCCCGGAGGCCGTGATGTCGGACCCGACCGTACAGAGTGCCTACCTTGGAGAACCCGTATGACCGCCGCAGCGGAAGCCCGACCCATCCTCAGGATTGAGGGACTCAAC
>DATITT010000175.1:0-2994 GCA_035467435.1 Arthrobacter sp.
CCCTCCGCCGTTGTCCGCGACGGCGGCGTGCGCGCCCCTCGGTCCGGCACCGGCCGGACCCAGCGCCACCGAGGGGGAGTCCGGGTGCGCGCCGATCCACAGCTCCGCCTCCGGCTGGCCGGACGCAGGCCTGCCGAGGAGCCCCGCGATGGCCGTGGTGGAACCCCAGGCATACGGCCGGAGGACATTCTGAAGTTCGTACACTGCCGGGTGTCCCTATCTGTTACGGAAAGCTGGCGGGGAATGACTGGTCGATGGAACTACAGCGGCGCGCACAGGCCGTTCGTAGCGACCAGATTGCGGATCGACTGTTCATCCCCGTTGCGCTTGAACTGGTTGAGCATTTCCTCGGTGATCGGCTCGCCGTCCGGTGTGGTGGTGACCGGGGTGAAGTCCGACGACGGTGCAGGCTGGGTTCCGGGCACGGCGGCCGGCAGTCCGCCGGCGGCCGACAGCGGCCCGGGCGGCGCGTCCTGCGGGCGGATGCCGTCTTCGGCGGAGCCCGCCTCGGGGGCGGGCCCGAGGAGGGCATCGACCCGTTGGTGGATCTGGTCGAAGTCCGGGACCGTGGAGAAATACGTGTCGAAGTCGGGTGGCCCGATGGTCAGCCGCGTCGCTTCCTGGCCTTTCGCTTTCATGGCCAGGTCCACGAAACTGCCGAGCTGGTCGGCGGAGATGTTGGAGTCGACCACTTTGGTGCCGGCCTTGGCGATGTCCTCGAACTTGGTCAGGAGGGTCGCCGGATCCAACTGCTTGAGCATGGCCTGCTGGACGCACTGCTGGCGGGCGATCCGGGCGTAGTCGTCCACGAATTCACGCGAGCGGCCGTACCAGAGGGCGTGATAGCCGTCCAGCGTGTTGTCGCCGGCCGGAATCCAGCCCAGCGGCATGCCGTGGATTCCGTTGGCTTCGTCGATGGTTGCGCCGCTGATCGGGACCCACCCCCCGGCCTTGATCCGGATGCCGCCCATGGCATCAATGAGTTTGGCGAAGCCCTCCATGTCCACCAGCACATAGGCCTGGACCTTGATGCCCAGGCTCCCGGACACGGCCTCCATCGTGGCCTGCGCGCCCGGGTCGGCAACTCCGGGGTAGAGGTCCTGGTGTTCGTTCGTGACCTCGGTGTTGATGGCGTTGATGAGGCATTCATCGCCGCAGTTGTAGCCGTCAGGGTAGAGCGCGCGCATCGGGGAGTCCTCGCTGAACTGCGCGTTCTGGAGGTTGCGGGGCACCGAGATGATGGCGGTCTGGCCGGTCTTGGCATCCACGCTGATCACGGAGAGGCTGTCCGGGCGGCGGCCGGTGCGGTCCGCGCCGGCGTCGCCGCCCATCATCAGGAAGTTGTACCGGCCCTCTGAGGGCTCCATCATCGGTCCGGAGGAGAAGATGTTGCCGATGGCGTCGCGGCTGACGTTGAGAAGATGGGCGGCGTAGCCCAGTGAACCGCTGCTGAGGATCATGGCCAGCACCAGGGCGACCACGACGGCGGGGCGCACGCCGGGTGCCAGCAGCCCGGGACGAATCAGCCGCAGGGTGTTGAGGAAGAGCGCTGCCCAGCCGACCGCCAGCGCCACCAGTCCGATGACCAGCAGCAGTGAGGTGACCCGGTTGGTGACCAGGTTGATCAGCGTTGACCGGGATGCCAGGAGGAGCACTGCCGCGAGGATGGCCAGCAGCCAGACGGTGAGGCTGACACGCAGCGCCCTCCGCCCCAGCCGCCGGTTGCCGGCGACAATCTGGGCACTGCCGGGCACCAGCAATGTCATCAGGACCAGCAGGAAGGCGCGCTTGGTCAGGACCGGCGCGGCTGCTCCCGAGGGATACCGGACAGGATCCGTGGGGGACGGTGCAGCCGTCCGGTTCGGCGGCGAAGGCTGGCGGGACGGGGCAGAACTCTTGGTCATCTGGCGATCCTTAACGGCTGCCCCGGCTGACAACGTTAGCGTCCGCGAAGACTTCGCTCACCTTGCGCCGCAGGTTTGCGCCCTTCCGGGTGGCGACGTCATTGAGCTCCCGGGCAAAGTTGACCAGTTCGGCGCGGAGCTGGGCGGCCAGCGGATCCGTGCCCGAGGCCAGCATGCGCACAGCCAGCAGCCCGGCGTTCCGGGCCCCGCCGATGGACACGGTCGCGACCGGAACCCCGGCGGGCATCTGGACGATGGAGAGCAGGGAGTCCATGCCGTCAAGGGTCTTCAGCGGCACCGGGACGCCGATGACCGGCAGCGGCGTGACCGAGGCGAGCATGCCCGGCAGGTGGGCGGCGCCGCCCGCGCCGGCGATGAGGACACGCAGCCCGCGCTCATGGGCCGTCTGGCCGTAACGGATCATTTCCAGCGGCATCCGGTGTGCGGAGACCACATCGGCCTCAAAGGGGATGCCGAATTCGGCGAGGGCCTCGGCGGCTGCCTCCATCACGGGCCAGTCGGAGTCCGAGCCCATGACGAGCCCGACGATCGGGGCATCGGGCCCGGCATCCGCCGCTGCCGGGAGCCGGGCGTCCGTGGGCTGGGCTGTGCTGCTGCTCATGCGTTCTCCTCGTGTGCTCCCGCTGCGGTGCGGGACTGGGCCCTGCCGTTCCGGATGATGTTGGCGACCGTGGTGGCGCGTTCGCGGGCCGAGTCGACGTCGGCCACGGAGCCGCCGACGAGGTTGACGTGGCCGATCTTGCGGCCCGGCCGGACGGCCTTGCCGTAGCAGTGGACCTTCGCAGCGGGTTCGCTGGCGAGGGCTGCGGGATAGGCGGAGAACAGATTCTGGTTCTCGCCGCCCAGGAAGTTCTTCATCACGACGACGGGTCCCAGCAGGTCCGTGGCGCCGAGCGGCAGGTTGAGAATGGCCCGGAGGTGCTGTTCGAACTGGCTGGTCACCGAGCCGTCCTGGGTCCAGTGGCCGGTGTTGTGCGGACGCATGGCGAGCTCGTTGATCAGGAAGCCTGCTCCGACGCCGGGGGTTTCGAACAGCTCCACCGCCATCACACCCGTAACGCCGAGTTCG
>DATITT010000176.1:0-1923 GCA_035467435.1 Arthrobacter sp.
CTCGAAAACCAGGATCCGGAGATCCCGCTCGACGTCGTCACGACGGCCCGCGACCTGCCGTCCGGCAGCGTCTCGGCGCTGAGCAACTCCTTCGGCTTCGGCGGCCACAACGCCGTGATCGCGGTGCGGAGCATCTAGCTCCCGCCACCCGTTCCACGCCAAGATGGCGGCAGTGTTCTGCGTGAACATTGCCGCCATCTGTCTTTGGCGCTGCTATGGAGTGTGTTGCGGCGGGACCCGGAGGGCCTGGCCGATCTGGTGTTCTACCCGACCTGGTGGAGCCAGCGCACCGGTGCGCCTTCGGCAGCGTGCCGGAAGGGCTCGAGCTCCTCGTCCCAGGCCTCGCCAAGGGCCAGGGAGAGCTCGTGGTAGACCGCAGAAGGGTCGCCGGCGCCGGATTCATAGGCGTAACGGATGCGGTCCTCGGAGACCATGATGTTGCCGTGCACGTCCGTGGCGGCGTGAAAAATACCCAGCTCCGGAGTGTGGGACCAGCGGCCGCCGTCCACGCCCTGGCTGGGCTCTTCAGTGACCTCGTAGCGCAGATGCGCCCAGCCTCGAAGCGCAGACGCCAATTGAGCCCCCGTGCCCGGATTTCCGGTCCACGACAGCTCGGCCCGGAACATTCCGGGCGCAGCTGGCTGAGCAGTCCACTCAAGATCCGTCCGCTTGTCCACAACAGAGCCTATGGCCCACTCAACGTGGGGGCACAGGGCAGTTGGGGCCGAGTGAACGAACAACACACCGCGGGTCAGTGCAACAGACATTCCATCCTCCATAGCTGTAGGTACGTCTTCCCCAACGACCTCTGCCTGGATGTCTGTCTGTTGCGCGGGTCCGCCATGAGACGGGTGGTCCTTGCCAGACTATTAAGTTAGTGCCCGGTTCCTCGGTGGGACTTGATGCTCAAGAGCTTCAAGCGACACTTGAAAGTTGCCGGGCGTGACTCCTATTGTGCCGTACGCCTCCTCAATAAGCCAGTGTGATGCGGCGCGTCTTCCCCGGCGCGCGGCGCGGAGTGCCGTAAGGGGCCGCTTCGGTCGACAGGCCCGGCCTGACGCTCCGGGCTCAGGCCCGGGGATGGGCCTGCTGGTAGCTCTGCCGGAGCCTCTCGACGGAGACATGGGTGTAGATCTGGGTGGTGGCCAGGCTGCTGTGGCCCAGGATTTCCTGCACCGCCCTGAGGTCAGCCCCGCCGTCGAGCAGGTGGGTGGCGGCCGAGTGCCGCAGGGCGTGCGGACCGGTGGCGGCGGTGTCCCCCAGGGCTTCCAGCAGATCGTGGACAACGCTGCGGACCTGCCGCTGGTCCACGCGTTTGCCGCGGGCCCCGAGGAAGAGTGCCGGGCCGGAGGTTCCCGTGGCGAGGGCGGGCCGGCCCCGGCGCAGCCAGTCGTCGATGGCGAGCGCTGCGGGCAGGCCGTAGGGCACTGTACGTTCCTTGTTGCCCTTGCCGAGCACGCGCAGGGTTCGGCGGTCGGGATCGAGGTCGTCCACATCGAGGCCCGCCAGCTCGCCGACCCGGATCCCGGTGGCGTACAGCAGCTCAACCATGGCGCGGTCCCGCAGCGGCAGGGAACCGCCCTCGGCGGCCGCGGATTCCGCGCCTTCAACGAGCCGAAGGACTTGCTGTTGATGCAGCACTCCGGGCAGCGATTTCTCCCGCTTCGGCGCCTTCAGCCGCAGGGCGGGGTCCGTTTCAATCAGTTCCTCGCGGATGGCCCAGGCCGTGAATGCCCTGGCGGTGGCGGAGCGGCGGGCCAACGTGGCGCGGGACATCCCGACCTCGCTCTGCGAGCCCAGCCTGCGCCGCAGGGTGCCAAGTTCCAGCCCGGCGAGGTCCTCCACCCCTTCGGAGGCCGCGTACTCCAGGAGGCTTCCGACATCGGAGAGGTACGCGCGCACCGTGTGGGCCGAACGCCCGCG